>JAQIBQ010000567.1 GCA_027859005.1 Prolixibacteraceae bacterium
TTCAAATGTTGCATCGTGTCCAAATTCATTTAATACTTGATTTGTTTTTATGCCAACTACAGCTGTTTTCATCGAAGAAGGTAGCTCGTAGCTTCCTGTTATTTCATATAGCTTTTTGAAGAAATAACGAATTCCATTTGGACTTGTAAAAACAATCCACGAAAATTGGTTGATATGTTCTAACATATCTTCTTCATCTAAGCTCAAGGTTACGGGTTTAATCTCGATAGTTGGCATTTCAAGAAGAATTGCACCATTTGCTTCAAGTAGATTTGCCAATTCTTTATTTTGGTTGGCTGGTCTTGTAGATATAAAAGTTTTATTTTTTAATATCATCTCAATTGAAATTAGCTGTTTTTTTTAATCTCGTTTAAAATAATGCTGGCACCTTTATTAATTAATTTTTTTGCCAGTTCGATGCCACATGCTTCAGGATCTTTAGTTGACCCTATTGCTGTATCTTTTATTTGTTTTTTTCCGTCTATTGATGCAACAAAACCACTCAGTGTAATGGTTGTTCCCTCAATTTCACTAATGCACCCCAAAGGTACTTGGCAGCCTCCTTCTAGGGTTCTTAAGAATGAACGTTCTGCTAATATCGCAATCCAAGTTGGTTGGTGGTTTATCTGCTCTAAAATTTCCATGACCTCTGGATCATTTTCACGTACTTCAATTGCAATGGCACCTTGTGCAATAGCAGGCATTATTTCTTTAGCATCTATGATTTCTGTAATGTAGTGATCAAGACCTAAACGTTGTAATCCTGCAGCTGCCATAATCATAGCATCACAATAGCCTTCTTCCATCTTTTTCAAACGAGTATTAACATTTCCACGAATGTCTTTTATTTGAACATTGGGTTTGATGCCTAATAAAGCAGCCTGTCTACGTAAACTTGAAGTTGCAACAATATCGTTTTCATCTAACTCCGATAATTTTTTGTGGTTCTTACTAACAAGTGCATCTCTGAATTCTCCTCTTTCCAAAACAACGCCCAATTGTAGGCCAGAAGGGAGTATTGTTGGTAGATCTTTGCAACTATGTACGGCAATATCTATGGTTTTATTAAGTAAGGCCACTTCAATTTCTTTTGTAAATAAGCCTTTGTCTCCAATTTTTGAAAGAGCAACATCGAGTACTTTGTCGCCTTTTGTAAGTATAATTTCAATTTCAACCTGCAGGGAAGGGTGCGATTTTGTTAGAGTTTCTTTAACCTTATGCGCTTGGTATAAGGCTAGTTTACTACCTCTTGTGCCAATAATGATTTTATTTTTCATTCAAATATGTTCGCTTAATGTTTACGCCTGTTATTTTCTTCTAATTTAAACATTTCATTGATAACATTTAACGAATCGGTATTGCGACCGTTGTCGGTTATTTCTTTCAGGTTTTTGATTAATAGACGAGTGTATCGTTGTGTAATGTGCTTGGTGTATGAATCAACAGCTTTTTTGATTTCATTCGATTCAATGTGTTTGAAATTTTCAAGTTCTTGACGATATACTTCTTCTAGATTGTCTGAAATAGTTTTGATTGCAGGTCGTAAAGAACGACTTACAACCCAGTCGTTGAATGCTTCGGCAAGTTCACTTATAATTACTTCAGCAATTTCAGCCGCATCTTTCCTTTTCTCGGTATTTTCGTCAACAATTATTTGTAGATCGTCAACGGCAAATAGTTTAACATTAGGAAGCTTAGATATTGATTCATCAATATTACGAGGGACTGAAAGATCGATATAGATTTGGGATCTATTAGTGTTAGCTTGAGCTTTTTTAACCATGTTTTTTGTGATCAAATGGTGGGGTGCTCCTGTAGCAACAATAATTATGTCGTGGTTTAACAATTGCGATTGAAGTGAGAGAAAACTGTGTACTTCTGAATTAAAACGGTCTGCAACTATTTGTGCCGATTTTTTAGTTCTGTTAATTACAGCTGTTTTTCCAATTCCTTTTTTAACCATGTTCTGCAAAGCCAAACTTCCTGTGTTGCCAGTACCAACAACTAAAAGCGACTTTTCTTTCATGTTCTCAATTTTCTGTACACACATCTCTACAGCGATACTACTAACCGATAGATTTCCTAATTTAATTCCTGTTTCAGTACGTGCACGCTTACCTGCTTCGAACGATTTTTGAAACAAACGCATTAAAACGGCATCGGTTAATCCAGCATCGGTACAGTGAATGTATGCATCTTTAATTTGGCCAATTATTTGATCTTCACCAATAATCATTGATTCTAATCCTGCGGCTACTCTAAATAAATGTTTCACTGCATTGAGGTCAAATTTATGGTATAAAAAACGTGAGCATTCGTGATCTGCATTTTTGTAATTTTTAAATGCCTCTGTTACTTTCTCTATTGCGGTTAATCTATCGTACTTCGATTGAGTGAAGTATAGTTCAGTTCGATTACATGTTGATAATAATACCAAATCAGAAATCCCCGTTTCTTTTGCTAAAAAGTCGGCAAATGGAACGATTTCATCTTTGGAAAATGAAAATATTTCGCGTTTGTCAATGGGAGCTGTTTTATAGCTAATGCCTAGTACGCCAATCATATTTCAGGTGTATAATACTTGTGAATGTTACAATTTGCAGAATAATCTGCATCAAACTTACTGCAAGATTATACAATAGAAGGTGGAGGTCTGTTTGAAAAACAGAAAGAAGAATAAAAGGTGTAATTTTTATTTGAATTATCAAGTGGTAAAATCTCTATTAAAGGAGTTTCAATAACTGGTTTTTCTTTACAACTATTAATTATTTCACTCGATACTATATAGTCGCCATAATTACAATTATCATTTGGCTTAATATTTTCAGAAGAATTTAGTTTTTCGTAATTTATTATGTTTGAGGTGGATGTGTCGTCGTTTAGCCCGTCTTCTGTTTTAGGGAATACTCCAAAGCTAGTTGCAATCACATACGAAAATGCAACGAGCAAATAAAGAAATGGTGTTGAAAGTATGCCGAATAAAAACACAGGCTTTTATATTAAATTCTTAAATCAAAAGTATATTATTTTTGATCAGAAAAAAATGTTTTTCTACGAAACAGCGTAAGTCGAAAGAGGTTTACAGAAAAATGAAATAAATGCATTTGATAGTATGATGTAGAATGAAAAAAGAATTGACTTAAATCAATATAAGAAATGATTTAGTGTTTTTTTTTTATTTTAATAATTCAATTGTTTGAATTGTATTGAGAATTTGTATAATGAACTGATGCGTTGGCTGCTAGTTGTTTTGTTTTTAAAGTCGAAGTATTTACGCAATCGGTTGCATAGGTTTGTTTTATTTGCCATCTTTGAGCATGGAGAGATAGAAGGGTAAGATTGATGTTTTTGTTTACGAGTGCCAATTATAAATGACTTAAATAAACTAAACTAAAAAGAAAGGCCTAAATGTTGATTTAACATATATACTGGTGTTTCTCTTTTTTGTTTCATTTGGACAAAATGATTTTCCTTTTGAAAATTCAACAATTAACATTGATGCTCGTATTGATGATTTAGTTTCTCGATTAACACTTGATGAAAAAGCTTCGCAAATGTTAAATTCAACAGAAGCTATTCCTCGCTTAGGCATTCCTGCATACGATTGGTGGAACGAAGCTTTACATGGATTAGCACGTTCTGGAACAGCAACTATATATCCGCAAGCAATTGCTATGGGAGCTACATTCGATAAAAACTTGGTGCTCGATGTTGCCTCAGCAATTTCGGATGAGGCTAGGGCTAATTATAATGCTGCTATCAATAAAGGCTATCATTTAAAATATTCTGGTTTAACATTCTGGACTCCTAATATCAATATTTTTAGAGATCCTCGCTGGGGACGTGGACAAGAAACCTATGGAGAAGATCCTTTTTTAACAGGACTAATTGGAAGTGCCTTTGTTCAAGGTTTACAGGGCGATGACCCAAATTATTTGAAAACAGCTGCTTGTGCAAAGCATTATGCAGTTCATAGCGGTCCAGAAAAAGTACGTCATGAATTTGATGCTATTGTTTCGATGCAAGATTTACACGAAACTTATTTGCCTGCATTTAAAATGTTGGTTGATGCTGGTGTTGAATCGGTAATGGGAGCCTACAACAGAACTAATGGCGAGGCTTGTAATGCTCATTCTTATTTAATCGATGAAGTTTTAAGAGACACATGGGGTTTCGACGGACACATTGTTACCGATTGTGGCGCTTTAATTGACTTTTATGAAGGGCATAACATTGTAGCAAATGAAGTTGAAGCAGCGGCTTTAGCAATAAAGCATGGAGTAAATCTGAATTGTGGTAAAGTGTATGAAAATATCCCTGAAGCTGTTTCGGAAGGTTTAATTACAGAAGCTGAGGTTGATAAAGCTTTAAAGCAATTACTGAAAACAAGATTCAAATTGGGCTTATTCGATGCAGTAAATACGAATCCATATAATAAAATAACCTACGATAATATTGATTTAAGCGCAAATGCCGACTTGGCCTATCAAGTTGCAGTGAAATCTATTGTCCTGCTTAAAAATAATGGAGTTCTTCCTTTGGCAAACAACTTTGGCAAATACTTTATTACAGGTCCTAATGCAGCGAGTATTGAAGCTATGATTGGGAATTACCATGGTGTAAATAGTAATATTGTAACAGTAGTTGAAGGTATTGCAGCAAAAGTAGAGCATGGGAGTCAGGTGCAATACAGGCAGGGGTGTTTGTTAAATATGCCTAATTCTAACCCAATTGATTGGGCTTCGGGTAACGCTAAAACTGCCGATGCAACTATAGTGGTTCTTGGGGTTAACGGTTTATTAGAAGGTGAAGAAGGTGCCGCAATCGCCTCATCAAGTTCAGGTGATATTTTAGATTACTCAATCCCCTCAAGTCAAATAGAATATTTGAAACGAATAAGAGGCGAACACAATCAGGCGGTTATTGCAGTAATAACAGGTGGTTGCCCAGTAAACTTGTCTGAAGTGCATGAGCTATGCGATGCAGTTTTAATGGCGTGGTATCCCGGACAGGAAGGTGGAACTGCTATTGCCGATATTTTATTTGGAAAAGTTTCTCCTTCAGGAAGACTTCCCATTACTTTTCCAAAGAGTATTGTTCAATTGCCACCCTATGAAGACTATGCAATGCTAGGCAGAACCTATCGATACATGGATTTAGAACCAATGTATCCTTTCGGTTTTGGTTTAAGCTATTCTTCATTCGCTTATAAGAAAAACGAGTTTGATCCATTAATATTTAGGGAAAACGGAATGGTAAGTGTCGAGTTTATTGTTCAGAACATTGGCACTTATGAAGCCGACGAGGTTATACAGCTTTATATTTCTTACAAAGGAGATGGTACACAAATTCCAAATTTCACTCTACGTAAATTCGAAAGAATTTCACTGCTTTCAACCGAAAGTAAAAGCATGAAAATTGAATTGAATGAAGAAGATTTTATGCTAACTAACGTTGAGGGAGAAAAGGAATTATTTAAAGGTGACTATATCGTTTATGTTGGTGGTGCTTTACCAACAACTAGAAGCACAACTTTAGGAGCAAGTGAGAGCTTGCAATTCAAAATAAAAATCGATTAATATTTTTTTTGTAGTAAAACAAGCATGGTTTAAAGCTTAGGTGTTTTTGGATTAAATTATGCAACCGATTGCAGGTTTTTCGATTGACTAATAAATCATAAAAAAGTGACTGTTTTAAGATAAATGAAAACGAATTCAAAAACAGTAAAAACTATTAATAAATACAATGAGATAATAAATACATCAAACTAAATTAAGTTCTAACTAATCATTTTTAAACACGTTTTAACCTGAAAATTTATGAAAAATGAGAATCATGTTTGGGAAAATATCTTTTCTCACTCTATTACAAAACTAGGGAATGCTTTGCGATCATATGCTCTTGCATTGATATTGATTGCAAGTGTTATTTCCCCCGCTTTTTCAAATGCTGCTTTGCAAAGTAAGCAGATAACTGGAAAAGTAAGCGACTCAAATGGGTTAACTTTACCTGGTGTTACTGTAGTTGAAAAAGGAACTACCAATGGATCTATTACTGATATTGACGGTGCTTATTCAATAGCAGTAAGCTCAAACGATGCAACACTTCTATTTTCTTTTGTAGGAATGGAAACCCAAGAAATTGCTATTGCAGGAAAATCAACCATCGATGTGGAAATGAGTGAAGGCAGCATTGGATTGGAAGAAGTTATTGCTATCGGTTATGGTTCTATGGAACGTAAAAATGTAACTGGAGCTATTGCTTCCATTAAAACCGACGAGATTATGAAAGCACCTGTGTCTAATGTTGTTGAAGCATTAAGAGGGCAGGTTTCTGGAGTAAAGGTTTCTAGAACAAGCGGACAGCCAGGTTCTGGAGTTGATTTCCTAATTCGTGGTAAAAACTCTTTATCGTCTGGTAATGAGCCTTTAATTGTAATAGATGGAGTGCCTAATACCGGAGGTAACTTATCCGAAATCAATACTTCTGATATTGCTACTATTAACATCTTAAAAGATGCGGCAGCAGCTGCAATTTATGGTGCAAGTGGTGCTAATGGAGTTGTATTGATTACCACAAAAAGTGGTGCTTTTGGGAAACCTAAATTTAATGTTGAAGCATCGTATGGTATTGTAGATCTTTCTATGCGTCCAACCATGTTCAATGGCGATGAGTATTATCAAATGGCTTATGCTGCTTCTCAAGCTCGTGGACCAAGAGATGTTGGGCCGCAAGATCTTTTAGATGCTGTAGAATACGAAAATTATGTGGCAGGGAACTCAATTGATTGGCATGAATTAATGCTAAATCAAGGAAATACAAAAAATATTAGTTTGTCTTTTTCTGGTGGTACTGAGAAGTTTCATTTCTACATGAATGGCGATGTTTATCTTGAAGACGGTATTGTTGAGCGTTCAACTTATGATCGTCTTTCTTATAGATTAAATACAGATTATCAGGCAAGTGATAATATTAAGATAGGAGCTCGTGTACAACTATCTAAAAGTATGGCCGATGAAACTGGCTTAACTTTAGGGTATTGGGGTGGAGCAGATTTTGGCTCTTTAGTTGGTAACTCTCCTTTAGGTAGTTTGTATAATGCCGATGGCGAACTTATGCCAACAGTAACAGGTGACCAGTTTGAAACAAATCCTTTCTGGCGATATCGTGAATCAGATATTAGTCGAGATCGTTCACGTATTTATGTAAATCCATTTTTAGAATTAAAAATTATTGATGGTTTAACTTATCATTTGAACGCATTTGCTGAAGAACGTATGGAAGAATATAACCAATTTTACTCTTCCATTTATCCAATATCTGTTTTAGGTAATGATCCATCTGATAATAAAATGCGAATTCAGGTTGGTAAAACAATAACTTACTTATGGGATAATATCCTAAACTATAAAAAGACATTTGGCAAACACGGTATAGATGCAACTGTCGTTTATGGAGTACAAACTCTAGAGTCGTATACTATAAATACGAACGGAGAAGGATCTTCTACCGATCTATTGAAACAATATGATATGAGTGGAGTCCCATCAGAGAAAACTACAGTTGCATATACTCCGAATCAATGGGGTAAAGAATATTATGTTGGTCGAATCGGTTATAATTTTGACGAAAGGTATAACTTAACCTTTACTGCTCGTAATGACGGATCTTCTAAATTTGGTGATCAAAAGAAATATGGTCAGTTTATTTCAGCCGCTGGTGCTTGGAATATTGATGCTGAAGATTTTATGAAAGGTGTTTCTCAAATTAGCTATTTGAAATATAGGGTTAGTTTTGGCCAATTAGGTAACGATAATATTGGTGATTTTAGATATTTGGCTTTAACTCAAAATGTATCGTATGTTTTTGATAATAGCGTATACACAGGAAAAACTACAGATCCTAACGTACCCGGAAACTCATACCTGCAATGGGAAGGAAGCAATCAATTTAATACTGGTATTGATTTTGGAATTTTTGATAATAAAATTATTGGTACTTTAGACTATTATAATATCCTTACATCCGAATTATTATTGGAAGAGAAGTTAGCACCTCATACAGGGAACCAATCAACTATAAGTAATTTTGGTAAAACTAAAAGTTGGGGATTTGAAGCAAATATAAATGCAAAAATTATTGATGCTGATTTTAAATGGGATATTACTGCTAATGCTGCAATAGATCGAAACGAAATTGTCAGTATCAGTCGATTAGCAGGGAGTGAAGAAGTGACGAAAGATATCGAGAACGGATGGTTTGTTGGTCAAGATATTGATGTGATTTATGATTATGTTTTCGATGGTATTTATCAGGATACTCCTGAAGATATTGCTTTAGCAGAGCAAATGCATGGCGCTAATTGGGGAGCTGGTAAACCAAGAATAAAAGACATTGCAGGACCAGTGACTGATGAAAATCCGAATGGTGATCCCGATGGCTTAATTACATCAGATGACAAAACATTTGTTGGTAGCCCAACCCCAACGTGGTACGGTGGTATTCGTAATACATTTTCTTATAAAGGATTTGAATTGACTGTTTTGGTTGAAGCTGTTCAGGGGGTTGAAAAAGTTAATGGATACTATGGCGATTTAACTGGTCGTGGAAATCAAGTAAAAGTTGATTATTGGACGCCTGAAAATCCTACCAACGTATGGCCTCGTCCAGATGCAAGAGGTGCTTTTGGTGATTATAAAAATGCTGTTGCATTGCGTGATGCATCATTTATTTCAATCAGAAATGTTTCTTTGGGTTATACAATCCCTAAAAAATTATTGACAAACCTACCTTTCAAAGGAGTATCTGTTTATGTTCGAGGTAATAACCTGAAGTACTTTACAGATTATACCGATTCTTATTCACCTGAGATAGATCCATGGGAATATCCAATTACTAAAACTTGGACATTTAGTGCTAAGCTTACATTCTAATAAACGGAAAATAAAAAGTTGAAAAAATGAAAAATATAAAAATATATATAATCGCTTTCTTAGGTATATGGATGATGACAGGTTGTGGAGAATCTGTGATTGATCTAGAGCCTAAAGATAAGTTTACAATTGATGTAGCCTTGTCTACTGTTGAGGGGCTTGAAGGTGGCATCTATGGTGTTTACGCTATAGGACAAGGATTTTGTATGAGCGACGAACTAGGCAATTATAAAATGCTTCAAACCGACATTATTATGGCTGGAACTCACCTCGTAGATCAAGCTAATTTAAGAGCAATATTTTTTGCCGATGCACAATTCAATGGGGTTAATGCTAATGTAAAGAGTCTTTGGGATAACCTATATATTGGAATCAATAGAGCCAATTTGATTATTGAAAAAGGTGATGAATTTCTTGGATCTGATATGAAAGATTCAGAGAAAGCGCGTGTAAATAATGTTTTGGGACAGGCTTTATTCTTTAGAGCTTATTATCACTATTCTTTGCTAAGTCGTTGGGGTAATATCATATTAATGACACAAACTTCTCTTGATCCAAGCGTAAAAATTGAATTAGTATCAAAAGATGTAGTACTACCTGTAATTATTGCCGATCTTGAAAAAGCTATTGGATTATTACCCGATGCTAAAACCGTAAACAGTGTTGGGCGTGTATCAAAAGGAACAGCTAGGCATCTTTTGGCAAAAATGTATCTTGAAATTGAAGATTGGACAAAGGCTGCTGAAACAGCTGATGCAGTTATTAATGATGCTCAATATAAATTATTGGACGATTTAAATGCAATCTTTTCATTAGAAGAGCAGAGCAATAGTGAGCTTATTTTTTCATGGCAATTCTCTGAAAGTGATATAAATAACCCCCAGCGCATATCGCAACACTGGTATCCATTATACGATAGGATAGTTGGTGTTGATCGTTCTTTTGAGCAAGGTGCTCGTCCTTGGTCACGTTTCCAGCCTAACGAATATTACTGGAGCTTGTTTGAAGAAAATGATAAAAGACTGGATGCCTATCATCATCGCTTTTGGTATTACGACTCTGAATCTGAGGAGTTGCCTGCTGGTGTTAGTATAGGTGATATGGTGAAAGTTGAAGATGGTTTTACAACATCAGATAATGTACCAATTGAAAGAGCAATAACACCAACAACAGCTAAATACGATGAGAATTCAGATTACTTAGGCAGAGAAGTAAATGAATCATCAGGTTATCGTAATATTATTGTTTATCGATTAGCTGAAACATATGTTGTTGCAGCTGAGGCTTATATGAGAAGTGGTGATAATGGGAAAGCATTGGAATATTTAAATGCTTTAAGACAAAGAGCTGGTGTTGCTGATTTAACCTCAATTAATCAAGATGTTCTTTTAGAAGAACATGCTCGAGAATTAGGTCACGAAGGACATAGATACGAAATGCTTAAACGCTTAGGTCTATTGATGGAAAGGGTGAAAGCTCACAATTCAGATATGGCAGAGTACGTTCAAGATTATCATATTAATTGGCCAATTTCGGCAACACAGGTTAATTTAACCGGTGTGCCTCAAAACGAAGGTTATAACGAATAGGTTTAGTTTGAATTAAAGACAACGGCGTTTTCAATGATTTACTTCATTGGGATGCCGTTTTTTTTACGTATTTATTCAATAAGAATATTTTCATTTTGCTATTCAAATTACGAGTATTAACACATTAATGCCAAAAAATTCCTCCTTTATTATGTATCTTAAGGATATCTTGCAGTCAAAATATTGTACTTTATTAATATGTTTAATGATTGATAGATTTGTTCAATATTTACTACCTTGAAAAATTTGAAATAATTTGACTTAAAAAATAGAACAATGAAAAGTAAAGCGTTTAATTCTTTTTTCTTTAAGAGCCTAGTTTCTTTAGGGCTGATAATAGTATTGTTATCGTGTTCCTCAAATTCATCATCAAATAATGAAATTAAATCGATCAATTCTATTTCCGAATATATTTCATTCAAGAAAGAGAAGAATAGTTTCACTCTTTCTGAGAATGGAATTTCAACACCAATTGTAGTTGATGCACAGGATTATCCTGGAGTTTTCAGAGTTCTTGAATATTTCAAATCCGATATAGCAAAAGTAACGAATGTTGAACCCAAAATTATTATTGGCGATTTACCTCAAAGTGATCAAGTAATAATTGTAGGTACTTTAGGTGAAAGTAAACTTATAGATCAACTTATTGCCGATAAGAAAATAGATGTAAGTGATATTGAAGGCAAATGGGAAAACTCTTTAATCGAAGTTGTTGAAAACCCTGCCGAGGGTATAGATAAAGCTTTGGTAATTGTTGGAAGCGACAAACGAGGAACTATTTATGGAATTTTCGATATTTCTAGAAAAATGGGAGTTTCTCCATGGTACTGGTGGGCCGATGTGGCAGTAGTTCAACATGAAAATGTATATGTAAAAGCCGGAAGATATAATTTGGGTGAACCAAAAGTTAAATACCGCGGAATATTCTTGAACGATGAAGAACCTGCATTAGGCAGATGGGCTGTTGAAAATTACGGAGGTTTTAATCATCAGTTTTACGAAAAGGTATTTGAGCTAATGCTACGTTCAAAAGCCAATTACCTGTGGCCAGCAATGTGGTGGGCTAGCTTTTACACCAACGACCCAATGAATATGAAATTGGCCGATGAATTAGGCATTGTTATGGGAACTTCTCATCACGAGCCAATGGATTTATCGCATGCCGAATGGAAAGCAAAGAAGGATAAAGGAGCCTGGAATTACGAAACCAACGCTGAAGAATTACGTGAGTTTTGGCGTGAAGGTATTGAACGTATTGGCGATCGAGAAGTGATTGTTAACATGGCAATGCGTGGTGATGGTGATGTTGGTATGAGTGACGAAACCAATACTGAATTACTAGAGCGTATTGTTAAAGATCAACGAGAAATTATTGAAGACGTTACCGGAAAACCTGCCGCTGAGACTCCTCAAATGTGGGCGCTTTATAAAGAAGTTCAGGATTATTACGATGAAGGCATGCGTGTGCCCGACGATGTAACCTTGTTACTTTGCGATGACAACTGGGGAAATATAAGAAAACTTCCGGCACCTGATGCTCCTGAGCGTAGCGGTGGATATGGTATCTATTATCATTTCGATTTTGTTGGTGGACCGCGAAGTTACAAATGGATAAATGTGAGCCCTATTCCTCGTATTTGGGAACAAATGAATTTAGCTTATCAACATGGCGTTGATCGATTGTGGTTAGTGAATGTTGGCGACTTGAAACCTATGGAACTTCCAATTTCATTCTTCCTTGATTTTGCCTGGAATCCCGACTTAATTACAATTAATGAATTAGATAGTTATACTACCAATTGGGCAAAAGAACAGTTTGGTAAAGAATATGCAAAAGAAACGGCTGAGATTTTAGATTTATATACCAAATACAACGGACGCAGAACTCCAGAAATGTTGTATTCAAATACTTATAGTTTAGTCAATTACAGAGAATTTGAGACCGTTGTAAATGATTATAGAGAACTGGCCCAAAAAGCTGAGAAAATCTACAATAGTATATCGGAAGAAATGAAGCCCTCCTTTTATCAGTTGGTTTATCAACCAACGGTAGCATGTGCTAATCTTTATGAAATGTATTATGCTCATGGTTTGAACCAGCTCTACGCAAAGCAGGGGCGTGCTGCGACCAACGATATGGCAAAAAAAGTTGAGGAACTATTTAACGTCGATGCTGATATTACTGACTACTTTCACACTAAACTATTGGATGGGAAATGGAACCACATGATGGCTCAAACCCATATTGGTTATAAAAGTTGGAACGATCCAGCTAAGAATATTATGCCAAAAGTTGAAGAACTTCAGTTGCCAAAAAGTGCTGAAATGGGTGTTGCTATTGAAGGTTCTAATTTGGCATGGCCAAAAGCCGAAACTGAAGCAATTTTGCCTGAATTTGATTCATACAATGATCAGTCGTTTTATATTGAGGTGTTTAACAAGGGCGAGAAGTCTTTTAGATATACAATTTCATCGGCCGATTGGGTGATAATTTCAGATAAAAGAGGATCTATTAAAGATCAGCAACGAGTTGAAATAAGTGTTGATTGGAAGAAAATATCAAAAGGTGAGAATACGACTGAAATTCACATAAAAGGTAACGATACGGAACAGGTTGTGAAATTAATCGCTCGTAAATACGAGGGTGAAAAACCAAAAGGTTTTGTAGAGCGTAATGGTTATGTTAGTATCGATGCAACAAAGTACAGCAAAGCAATAGAAGGGAAAAATATTCAATGGGATATTATTCCTGACATGGGCCGTACAGGTTCTGCTATAACTACCTTTCCTGTAACTAAGTCTGTTGATAAGCCAGGGATAGGAACTCCTGGTCTTGAATATGATTTTTATTTGTTGGATACTCCAAAGGATAATCAAATTGATGTTGACGTTTATATCTCATCTACATTAAATTTCAAAGGTGGTTCGGGTTTGCAATTTGCTGTTTCGGTTGATAATGGTGAACCTCAATTGGTGAACATACATGAGGGAACTGAAGTGCCTGATTGGAAGTATCCTTGGTGGTTCAACAAAGCAGTTAGTGAAAAGGTAATGATTAAAAATGCGACAATTGAACTAGCAAGCGCAGGACAACATAAGCTAAAGATTTGGATGGTTGATAATGCAGTAATTTACCAAAAAAGAGTTATTAAAACCGAAGATATTCCTTTCTCCTATTTAGGCGCACCTGAAAGC
>JAQIBQ010000049.1 GCA_027859005.1 Prolixibacteraceae bacterium
AGAAGGAACGAAATGACAAAAAGGAAAAACCCCCAAACTCCCTAAAGGGGTGTTAAAAAAAAGGAAAAAAGGGGAAATGGAAAAAGAATAAATTGAAATAGTGAGAATAGGAAAACAAGATAAAAGGGCTTTAGCCCAAATGTTATAAAAATATTGAAATATCCTTTACCCCGCCATTTATGTCGGGGGTTAGGGGGAAATAATGGGAAAGAAAATTAAACATACAGTTTACTTAATTGCAATGCTACTAACATTGTCAATTAGCAATTCGTTTGCCCAAATTTCTCCCGTAAATACTGGCGACGACCCCTACATTGGCACCACACACAGTTACCAGGTAACCATCGATGAAGTGGCAAATACCGATAGTTGTTGGATTACCAATAATACTACTACTTATAATTTTGCTGATCATACATCAATTATATCTTCATCAACATCAGGATCTACCTATACTATTGAAATTAAATTCGATAGTATCTCCTTTCCTGTAGCAGAAACTTGGGTGCTTTGGTATAGTGAAAGTGATATTAATGGTGATTGTGTGGCTGAAAGATCATACACTATTTATTTAAAGCAAAACACATTTTACGAAACGGTTTATAGCAGTGGTACTCCAGCCTCTTCCTTTACCGAATGTCACGATTCTACCGCAACAGTACAGGATTGGTCTGTTATAAGTGGTACTGAATTCCCTACTGTTGTAAATTTCGACGTTTTAATGTATAAAGATCTTGATTTTAAACTAAATAAGTGGCAGTTTGATGCCGAAATTGTTGCAGGTGGTGGATACAGTTTACTTTCAATCGATAAAGGAGCTGCTAGCTCAAGTATGGGTGCAAATTTTACGGTAACTCCCAAAAATGCAACAACCTACACGGTAAGTGTTGATAGTGCAACAGGGAGTTATGCCAGTGATACTGTTAATATTGCTGTTGAAGTGGAAGGACTTATGCAAGATGATGGTGACATAACGCTTGATATAAAAGAGAGTGGATTTGCACTTTCTGGTACAAACAATATTGTGACAACCATCGATAATTTTACCGTTTCGCCTTCTGGTGAAACCAACAATACTGATCGTTTAAAATGGCGTAAAAAAACAGTTACGAACCTAGGTGTGCCTGCTACTCAGAATATTACATACGGTACTGGTGAAAATGCAACAACTGCGAGCTACCCCATGCAAAATTCCACCCATAAATATGTGGTGCAAATGGAAGATGTTACAAATTTTAGCAATCCTTCTTCTAGGTGGCATGTTGAAAATGCCAGTGGTGGTGGACCCATTACCTCAGGCATAACAACCTACACAATAGATGCGCACAGTCAATCAGTATCTAGAGATAGTGTTTCAATTCGTTTTTATTTTGCTGCTGGAGGCGAGTACATCATTTATTTTACCGAAGAAGGTGACAACGGTTGTAGTTCTATACGGTCGTACCCAATTACAATGGCCGAGCCTTTCGATGTTGATGTTATTGCAGCAGCATCCGACTGTCCTTACATTTCAGGAAGAGTGAATACCGAAGCAACATTAACGGAAACAACAATTGGCGACACGGTTAAAATTATGAATCCAAGCTATCCCTACAATTGGAGTTTTGATTTTTCAATTGAAAGTTCACCAAATTTTGATATTTCTGATTTAGACATAAGCGCTATAACTGTATCAACAGGAACTCTTTCCAATTTAAGTATAGTTGCAGGAGCTGCAACAAAAACTGGAACTGTTAATGTAAGCAATAGTGCAGCTAGTCCAAATACCGAAGTAATATTAAATATTACCTATAATGGGCTTTACATAGCCGACCATTCAATAACGGTGACTATTGATAACATAGAAGGAAGTTTTAACGAATCCGATGCCGATGGAACAAATTCAGCATCGCATACAATATACAGAGTTCCCCAACCCGGAACTTTGGCAGGGGTCGATTAAAAAAACCCCAAACCCCCTAAAGGGGGTTAAAAAAAAAGAAAAAAGGGGCTGGGGGTGAATAAAAAGGGTTTTTGCCCAAGCGTTCTAAAAATATTGAAAAGTATGTCATCTCGAGGGAAGCGCAGCGACGAGAGATCCCAACTTTAAAAGGAACTAAATGGCCAAAAAAACCCCCATACCCCCTAAAGGGGGGGTAAAAAAAGAAAAAAGGGAAGTTTAAAAAAGAAGAATGAATAAAGAATCAAAAGAATAATATAAATAGCCCCGACTTTTAAGTCGGGGGTGAGAATAGGAAAAAAACCAAAAGGGCTTTAGCCCAAACAACAAACCCAGAATACCCTTAAGGGGGCAGGGGGTAAATTATGAGCAAATTGAAAAACATAGCAAAAAACCTTACACTACTAGCAATCCTGCTTGTGGTTGGCGCTAGCTATGCCTTTGCTCAAGAAAATACATCGGGTGAACCTTACATCAATTCTAAACAAATGTACCAGGTACCAATGGGCGATTTTGGGAATACTTTTGAGTGGGAACTGTATGATGGAACAACTACGCACGACCTATGTACTGTAAGTTGGGCCGATACTTCACGAAGTAATCCCAATGCAATTGCTGTAATTACGTTTCAAGATGCAACCTTTAATCCCGAACAAAACTGGACCTTAATCTATTCAGAATACGACAACACCGATAATTGTGTTGCAAAACGGAGTTTACCCATAACTACGAAGGCCAATAGCTTTTATTTATCGATGCCCGATGATGCTAAAGTTTGTAATCCCATGTCGGGATCAGTGTTTACTAATGTGGATGTAATTGATGTTGATGATACTATTTCGATACCATTCGATGTATACATTAATAAAGCTACTGATTTCAGGGTAACATCATGGACATTTACTGGAAATGTGGATGTTTCGGCAGGATATGTTGTAGTAGACCCTGTAGTTGCTTTGGGGGCATACAGATCGGGTACAACAAACCGTGGTTATAGTTGGTCGATTGCCGTGGATCTTTCAAATAATTTCAAATTAACAGTCAGTTTAACACTAGCACAAATAGCAGCACAAAAAACCGAAGGTTATACAGCCGATACACTAACACTTTACGCCGATATATTTGGCTCCCCAGTTGACGATGTGGATGTAACACTTACAATAAGTGCAGGAGAGGCAAGTTCAGGTGAAAATTATACAAAAACAACTTTAGATAATGATTCAGGTAAAAAAGTATTTACTGAAGAATTATTCGGAATACCCAATACATCAATTATAAGTGTAGCACAGAATTAAAAAATGAAAACAATAAATAATAAATACAAACAAAAGCCCAATATGGCGACCCACTTCCTCTAGGGGAAAAGGCGACAGCCGAAGGGGGCTTTATAAAATTTTAAATGATGAAACAAAATTTTACACAACAACAAAAATTTAGAGAAATTATTAATTCAATGTTTAATTTAAAATTATTTTGCCTTATGAAAAAACATGTTTTTTCTTTAGTAATGATGCTGGCATTTATTTTAGTTGCCAGTATAGGTGCAAATGCACAGAACACAACTATTGATGCGGATACTATATTCGCAGGTTCTTCTAAAACCTTTACGGTTACTCTCACTACTAATAATACTTATGGATGGGAATTATTGCATGCAGTAAATAATGATGTGGCTAATTTTACATACCCCTATGATTATAGTACATCAGCTACCACTACAACTGCTGATGCCACTGTTATTACAGAGGCTCCTGCTGTTGATAATAACTCTTTTACAACCCAATTTTTAGAATCTGCGGCGGGTTTATATGTTGTTCGTTTAACTGAAACGAGTACATATACAGGAGCTGAAGCAACTTGTGCTACTGTTAGAGACTTTTTTGTATACATTGTTAGTTTCGATGTATTTGTATTTGCTAGTAATGAATCTGGAACTGCAATATCTGGAGCTAATTTGATTGATTGTGGCCCTGAATATGCGCCATTCCTTAATGAACATCCTGCTTTGGCTTCATGGGAAGGTGTTACTCCAAAAGATACTACTTATATTACAGTACGACTATTAGCTGATGATGGTGTAACTCTATTAACTGGTTATGACTGGCAATTTCAGTTTTATTTCTTAGGTCAAAATTTAAGAGATGGGGCTAACGACGATTCTGAAATTCAATTGTATGATAATGATGCTACTTGGTCAGAATCTGCTGGATCTTATGATTATGCCCTTGCAGATTCTGTTCATGGTCCTACAATTACTGTTTCGAATACTGCAGGTGGTGAAATAATTATTCCTGTTGTAACAAATAAGTTATTTAGTAACGACAATTCCCGTGATATTAAATACAGCTTGGCTGTTCAAAGTACATCAACATTATTATACGACATAGATGATGGTGATTCAAATTTTAATGATGGACAAGAAAGTGCTGCTAAATTTACAGCGCCACAAACCAACACTGCTGCTGAACAAACTATTGTTGCATCACCAGCAACTTCAGGAATATCTATTGGTAATTAATTCATAAGGCTAAGTCAAAATAATTCAGGAGTCTCTCCCGATCCCGATAGCTATCGGGACGGGGAGCTCCTTTAGCCTTTTTGAATAAGTGAAAAGTACAAAGTCCCAAGTCCCAAGTCCAAAAAAAAGAACTGGGCGCGTTCTAATAAATTTTGAATAAGTGTCATCTCGACCCCGATTGCTATCGGCGGGAGAGAGATCCCAACAATTGAAGAACGGATTTGACTAACGTCGATTTTTAATTCTCTCCCGAGTACTCGGGATCGAATCGAAGATCAGCGGAGCTAAATGACAAGTAATTTGTGTCATTCCGAGGGAAACGAAGTGAGTGTCATCTCGAATGTAGTGAGAGATCCCTATAAAAGTGAACGGATTTCTCAATCGCAAAAATGCTCATTTCGAAATGACACATGTGGAAAATGACAGAAGAGTGTCATCTCGAGGGAAGCGTAGCGACAGCCTGTCCCGAATTTTCGGGAAGAGATCCCTACAATAAAAGCAACAGGTCAACCGCAGACTTTAAAAGCAGAACATAGTATCAAGGATTAATCAGGTAAGAAAACCTGATGCTTAAGAAGTAAAAAAGTACCCATTCAATTGTTTGAACGGGGAACGTTCTAAAAAATAATGAAATAAGAAGTTGGTGTCATCTCGAATGTAGTGAGAGATCCCTATAAAAGTGAACGGATTTCTCAATCGCAAAAATGCTCATTTCGAAATGACACATGTAC
>JAQIBQ010000089.1 GCA_027859005.1 Prolixibacteraceae bacterium
TTGGAATGGGTTTGTTTTCAAATGGATTTATTTTCGACCTTCTAGAACCTCGCTACATTTCATGGATTAAAAATCCGGGGAAGAGTATAACAATAGCAATAACTGCACATGTTATTTATTCATCCATTATTATTTTTGGTGTTAGTTGGATCTATTTTGGAAAACTATTAAATACCCCTGACGGGCAATTTTGGAACTATTATAAATACACGCTAATTAGTGTTTTTGTGATAACGGTTTTTATAACAGCTATCATCTATTTAAAATCATTTTTCAAAGCATATAGAAATGAAGCCATTGAAGCTGAAAAATTAAAACAAGAAGCAATTAGTCTGCAATATCAGATCATGCAGAACCAAGTTAACCCTCATTTCTTATTCAATGCATTAAACATTTTAGGTACGTTGGTAGATATCGACACTCAAAAATCAAAAGAATTCATTCGAGAGCTTTCATTATTCTATCGAGAGTTACTAAACTTCAAAGACAAAGAGATAATTCCCATTCAAGAAGAGATTTCGTTTATTACGAAATACATTTATCTACAGAAAATACGGTTTGCCAATAATTTTGAAGTTGAAATTTTAATCAATGAAAACTTAAAAGGAAATGTAATTCCCATGTCGATTCAAATGTTATTAGAAAATGCGGTAAAACACAATATAATTACAAAAAACAAACCGTTGAAAGTAACGATTGGGAAACTTGATGGCGATGAAATATTTATTGAGAACAAGCTTCAACCCAAAAAAATTGTTGCAGGAAGCAACATAATTGGTTTAAAAAATCTTCAAAAACGCTACAAATTCTTAACAAATATAGAAATGATAGTTGAAGAAAATAATGGTTATTTCAGAGTAACAATTCCCTTAATAAAACTGGATGAGTAATTCTACATTAAAAATATTAATCGTTGAAGATGAACCCTTAGCTGCGGCTCAACTTTCTGCTATGATAACAACAATTCATGCCAATGTTGAAATTCTTTCGGTATGCGATTCAATTGAATCAACTGTAGACTGGATCAAAAACAATAGTACTCCCGACCTTGCTTTTTTCGACATTCAATTGGGCGATGGATTATGCTTTGACATTTTTCGGAAAGTAAAATTTGAAACGCCTGTAATTTTCACAACAGCATTCGACCAATATACCTTGCAAGCTTTCAAAGTAAATAGCATCGACTATTTATTAAAACCTCTCGACAAAGAAGAGCTAAGGTTTGCCATTGAAAAATTCAAAAATAAAAATAGCTCTCAATCGAACTTATTAACGAGTGAAAAACTAGAATCACTATTACAGGCTGTAGAAAAAACAACATATAAAGAACGTTTTTTAGTGAAAATTGGAAACCATTTAAAAACGATCAACACTTCAGATGTTCACTATTTTTATAGTTTTCAGAAAGGAACTTTTATAAAAAGTGCCGAGAATAAAAATTACCTAATTGATCAAACTCTCGAAATAGTTGAACAACTAATAGATCCAAATAAGTTTTTCAGAATTAACAGAAAATACATTGTTTCGCTTAACTGTATTATCAATGTTTCGATATACAGTAATTCTCGTTTGAAAATAAAAGTAAAAAATGCAGAAGAAGATGATTTTTTTGTGTCGAGAGAAAAGGTGAAACTTTTTAAAAATTGGCTCGAAGGTGAAAGTATATAACAAGAAAAAGCTCTGCACCAACAGAGCTAATTCGTTCCCCTCTTAAATTAAAACACCACCAATAAAAATCTTTTCTTTAGATAGTTTGATATCTAAATACGTTACGAATATAAAACATTAAAATTTAACAATCAAGCCTTTCTAGACTTTTGTCAGGCCAAGAACGTCATTTGTCACCACATATCAGCCATTCATCAATATTTTGGGAAGAATATTTTTCAATATCACTATTACACTCCGAGAGCCAAAACCAGACCATCATTCTCATTTAGAATTAATTACACAATGCCTTGCAATTTTACTTTAACCATTTATCTAACCAATTAAAGAAAGTTCTATGCCACAACAATCCATTTTGAGGTTTTAATACCCAATGATTCTCTTCATCGTAATATAAAAACTCTGCAGGAATACCTTTCATAATTGCACTATTGTAGGCTGCCATTCCTTGTGTAAAAGGAATTCGGTAATCGTTTTGACCGTGTATAACTAGAATTGGAGTATCCCAATTCTGAACATATTTATGTGGAGAGAAAGAATAAGAACGTTGTGCTACTTTATTCTCTTTGTCCCAATAAGCACCACCTAAATCCCAATCAACAAACCACATTTCCTCAGTAGTGGCATACATTTGTTCAAAGTTGAAAATGCCTGCATGCGACACAAAAGCACTAAAACGCTTATCGTGATTACCAGCAAGGTAAAATACTGAAAAGCCACCATAACTTGCACCAATGGCACCTAGCTTTGTATTATCAACGTATGGTTCTTTTGCTAAATCGTCAATTGCTGAAAGATAATCTTGTATGTTCTGACCTCCGTAATCTTTACTAATTTGTTCCAACCACTCCATTCCAAATCCGGGAAGACCACGTCGGTTAGGTGCAACAATAATATAATCGTTTGCTGCCATTAGCTGGAAATTCCATCGGTACGACCAAAACTGACTTACTGTACCTTGCGGGCCTCCTTGACAATACAGCAAGGTTGGATATTTCTTTGTTGCATCGAAATTTGGAGGCAAGATAACCCAGACCAACATATCTTTCCCATCGGTAGTTTTTACCCAACGTTTTTCAACTTCACCAATTGATAGCTGATCAAAAATGGGTTTATTAATCGCAGTTATTGCTTCGTCTTTTCCAGTTGTTTCATCAACAAGATATAATTCATCGGGATGAGACATGGATTGTTTTCGAGCCAACAATTTATCTTTTACCAATTGAACCGACTTGTAATTATGAATCCCATTGGTAATTCGGGTAATATTCTTTGTTGTTACATCTATTTTAAAAAGCTCATCGGTTGCTTGGATATCGCTCACAAAATAGATCGTTTTTCCATCAACAGCCCAAGTTATAGAATGTGCACTTTCTACGTAATTCTCAAATAAATTTGTTCGGGTTCCACTTTCAACCTCTGCAATAAACAAACGAGCTTGATCCGACTCGTAACCATCGCGCTCCATACTTTCCCATGCCAATTGTTTCCCGTCGGGAGAAAACACAGGACTCATATCGTAGCCCATTATTCCTTTGGTAAAGTTCTCTGTTTTTCCCGATTCAGGATAATAAAACCATATTTCAGAATTGGTTGAAAAAGAATAATCCATTCCGGTAAGTTTTTTACAAACATAGGCTAGAATTTTTCCATCGGGGCTCCAAGTGATATCTTCAGTTCCTCCAAATGGTTTGGTTGGTGAATCGAAATGTTCCCCGTCCATTATATCTAAGGCATTGTGTATTCCTGATTCGTTATAGTCTGCGATAAAAATATGACTAAAAGTATAATCGTGCCAAGTATCCCAATGGCGGTACATTAAATCAGTTTCTAAACGAGCTTTTGCCTTTGGCAAGTCGGGATACAAATCGTTTACTGACTTTCCCAATTTAACTTGTTTTGTAAATACAATTTGTGACGCTTCTTGAGAATAAACAAATCCGGTAATACCGTCTTCAATAAAACTAATTTGCTTTCGTTCTGATCCATCAACATTCATTTCCCACAATTGAGTTGAACCTGATTTATCACTTAAGAAACCAATTTTTTCTCCATCGGGCCGCCATACAGCACCACCTTCATTTTCGGCGGTATTGGTAATTCTTAATGTTTCTTTTGATGAAAAATTATAAACATACCAATCTTTAAAACCTTTGTTATCTTCAACCTTATAGTTCGTTATGCTGAATAATACATTGCTTTGATCGGGCGAGACACTCTCACTGCCTATTCTACCCAATTGCCAAAGCAATTCAGGACTTAATCGATCTGTTTTTAATTCAGGTGTTTCAGGTGTATACCCTTTTTCTTCGGGGACAGTAGTATTGCAAGATGCTAACATAAGCACAAATGAAATTAGTAGATAAAAAGTTAATTTTCTCATTGTTAAAATTCTTGAATTATTATATCGCATACAAATTTATACTTTATTTAGGAACTGTGTTCTATTCTTATTCGTGCATCAACAGCAACAATCTTATCGCCATCGGCTAACAATGGATTTATATCCAATTCTTTAATCTCAGTAGCATACCTCAAAAATGCGGATAAGCGAACCAATATGTTCGCAAATTCTTTTTCGTTTACAGGTTTTGTTCCTCGGTAACCCTCTAATATCTTGTAAGCTTTTATGTTTTGAATCATAGATACAGCCTCTTGCATCGACAATGGAGCTAAGCCTGAAGTTACATCTTTTAAGGCTTCAACAAATATCCCTCCCAAACCACACAACATAACATGACCAAATGTAGCTTCGTATTTTGCTCCTATAAATAATTCTGTTCCTTTATGCATTTCAGCTATAATTACAGCAGTTGCTCCTTCAATATTCATAATTCGATTGAACTCTTTCTTAACCGTCTCACCTGAATTTATGTTCAAACTCACTCCTTTGACATCGGACTTATGGATAGGACCAACAACTTTCATCACCAATGGAAAACCAAGTTTCATTGTAGCATCAATTGCTTGTTCTTCGTTTTCAACAACAATTTCTTTTGCCATTAAAATTCCTAGGGCTTCAAACAATTCATGGATTACTTTTGGTGGTTGATACCCATTTAGTGCCTTATCAATTATTTTTTTAATTTTTTCAACATCACAACTACTTAAGGGTTCTGATTCTGATGATGGACAAGGAGTATGGTAGACTTTGGTTAAAGCTTTACCGAGTAAAACTTCATCGGGAAAACTAACATTTCCACTAGAAATAAAATAAGCCACATCTTCCTTCACATTAACAACCGATGGCAAAATTGGATAGATTGGTTTTTTGCATGTTTTCATTTTATTGTCCAATGTTTTATAAACTTCTCGGACAGGGAAAAGACCTGGACTTCCATAAATAACAGCCATCGCATCAATCTCATCAAAATCGTTTTCACAAGCATCAATAATTGATTCCAATTGTTGCGCATTTCCTGTTGCTAAAAAATCGATAGGATTTTCAACCGACGATCCAGAAAACAAGAGTTGCTTTAAATTCTCTTTCGCTTGAGATTCTTTCAGTTTTGGAATTTTCAATCCACCAGCTTCAAGAGCATCTGTTAACATAACGGCAGGACCACCTGCATGAGTAATAATCGCTATGTTTTTACCCGTAATTTTTTCTGAGCTAAAAATACAAGCAACTGTGGTAAGTTCTTCTCGACCATAGCAACGTACTATTCCAGCTTTACGAAACAAAGCTTCAACAGCCAAATCGGAACTAGCCATTGCTCCAGTATGTGATGAGGCGGCTCTACTTCCGGCTTCAGATGAACCAGCCTTAATGGCTGCAATTCGGCATCCCTTGGAAATTAAAGATTTAGCATGACGCAACAATTTATCGGGATTGCTAATATTTTCAATATAAAGCAATTTTATTTTCGACGATTCTTTTGGATCGAATGTTTCATCGAGATAAGCCAATACATCTTCAATTCCGTGCTGTGAAGAATTCCCTACCGATATAACGGAATGAAATTGTAATCCTTTGGGTATAGCCGACTCCATTATAAAAACGGCAGTTGCTCCTGAACCCGAAATAAAATCAACTCCTTTTTTACTTAGACCAGGTATCGGAGTTGTAAAAACACTAGCATGAATAGGCGCTAAAACACCAATACAATTGGGCCCAATTAAACAAGCATTGTGCTTATCTACAATTGCAACCATTTGTTTTTCAAGCAATGCACCTTCATCGCTTTCTTCACTAAATCCCGCAGAAATAACAATGAATGCTTTCACTCCATTATTTGCCAATATTGAAATCGCATCGACACATAATTCAGCTGGAATAGCAAGAATTGCTAAATCAACAGCAGGTAATTTACCAACAGATTCAAAAGATTCTATTCCTTGAACATTTGAAGTTCGAGGATTAACAACCATGAGTTTCCCTTGATAATTTGTATCAAGCAAGTTTTTTAGTAATTTCCCTCCTGGCTTTTCAGTATTATTTGATGCGCCAACTACAACTATACTATTGGGGTAAAACAATTGATCATTGATCATAGCTATTTTTTTTATCTAAAATATAAATATAATGCACTATGCTCGATGATTTTTCACAGGTTACCCATATTATTCATTAAATGGCACAAATTGAAGATCAAAGAATTCTGGTTTGGTGCAATTGTAGCGAAAACATCAAAAGCTCTATAATAGATGCTGTTTATTTAGCCATTAAGCTAAATAAAGAACTTTGCCTTTTTGCCAACTATATTTCTGAAAAAGATAAAAATAAATTCAAAAAGACAGTTTCAGTATATGCTGAAACCATAAAAAAAGATATTCCAAACCTTGATGTTTCAGTGTTAGTTTTAAAAGGAGAATTACATGAATTAGTTAACGATTTAGGTGAAAAGTACAATTCAATATTGCTATGTTGTAATGGTAAATTAAACAAGAAAAAACTCAAAGCGTTTTATCGGTCGAACTTTCCTTTTTTGTTTTCGAAAGCATTGAATCACAATCAATCAAAATTCAAAAAAATAATAATCCCGATCGATTTCAGAAACAATACCAAAGACGCTACACTTTGGGGAAGCTATCTTGGACGATTCAATCAGTCAGAAATAATTTTGAAAAAGGCCAATGACATAAAAGGCCATGACTTAAACGAAAAAGTAAATAATATAGTAGCATTTGTGAAAAAATTTTATGGTCAGTTCTTTTTCAATTTTTGGTTCGAAATTGGGAAATCGGGAAGCTGGGGTATCCACAAAGAAACAGCATTTGAATCTAAAGATTTCGATTTACATATTTTCACAGGAAGCATAAAAATTTCATTTCTCGATAGGATTATTGGCCCTTTTGAATCTAGAATAATTAATCAATCTAAAACACCGACCTTGCTCATAAACCCTCAAAAAGACATGTTTGTGCTTTGCAACTAGAAAGTTATAAGACACTTACATATTGAATGAATAAATATCCATATTTAACTAACGAATATCTACTAATCAAGCAATTAATGGTCTTAATCATTAGTAACAATTTGTTTATCCCCAAAAACATATGTTTGATTGAAAAACAAGATATGTGTAGACATTACGCATTGGGGAAACAGGTATTTTTTTTAACTTGCATGCATCAAGAGAATTCTTCTCTCCCTTTTTTATAATATCACCAATAAAAATGATCACTACCCTTGTGATCATTTTTTCATTGTACGAATTCTGTTGTTATCTCCAATGGGCTTAAAATTACGATGCAATTTCATTTTCTGCAATTTTCAGATTTTCACCCCCCCTTTTTACTATTTTTCATAACCCAGTTGCATGTCAATATGTATATTTTTGTCTTAGACAAGAAGATGGAATAGCAATCGTCCATTTGAACTTAAGCTAAGGCTGAACGCAAATACATGTATAACAATTAACCTATAAATAATGAATAGAAAAATTATTTTCTTCACAATACTAATTTCATTTTCCTTCTCATTGGAATCGATTTCACAAGTTGATTGTAACAATGATGTGAATGACAATCGTGGAAAAATGAAACCCTGGAAAAAAGGTGCGTGGGAAACTGGCAACTACCGCAATGTATTTTTAGATGCCGGTTATTCACAGTCTGAAATCGATGCTAAACTGGCCAAAGCTTACGCCGACATTTTTGAAGGGCCAAATAAAGTATATTTTGAAGTTGGCGATTCAATGGCTTATGTATCGGATGTTAAAAACCACGATGCGCGCACCGAAGGTCTTTCATACGGTTTAATGGTGGCAGTACAATTCAACAAAAAAGATGTTTTCGATCGTTTGTGGCGTTGGACAAAAACGTACATGCAGCACAAGGAAGGACCACGCCAAGGGTATATGGCATGGAGTGTAAATCCTGAAACAGGCAAACACAATTCAGCAGGAACAGCATCAGATGGAGAACTATACTTTATCACATCATTGCTTTTTGCATCGAACCAATGGGGAAACGACTCAGGGATTGATTATTATGCCGAGGCCAGAATAATACTTGACGCCATGTGGAGCAAAGATGGAACGGGGGGCATTAACAATATTTTAAATGTAGAACACAAACAGATTAGTTTTGTTCCAGAAACAGATCGATATAATTTAACTGATCCGTCGTATCATGTACCCGCTTTTTTTGAAATCTGGGCTGAATATGCAAACGATGGTCACGAACAATTTTATCGTGATTGTGCCGATACTTCACGGGTGTATCTACACAGAGCTTGTCACCCAAAAACAGGTTTAAACCCTGACTATTCTGACTACAGTGGCAAAGCACCTAAAAAGAATAAATACCATGCTGCATTTCGTTACGATTCGTGGCGAGTACCCATGAACATTGCAATGGATTATTCATGGTATGCAAAAGATCAACAATGGCAACAAGATTACTGTAAGCGTTTTCAAAACTTCTTATTTTGCCGTGGCATTGATACTTTCGAAGATCAATTTAACATAGATGGAACAATACCAAAACAGATTTTACCTGCTGGAGGGTACCAAAAATTGCGCCATTCAATAGGCTTGGTTTCTACATCGGCTGCGGCTTCAATAATGGGAACGCAAGCCAAAAGCTGGAAATTTGTTGATGCTGTTTGGAATGCCAAATTGGAGCCTTACGACGATGGCTATTTCGATCCCTATTACGATGGATTATTATACCTATTTAGCTTAATGCATTTAAGTGGCAATTACCAGATAATAACTCCTGTTGCAAATAATTAATTTGGTGATATTCTTTTACAAAACCTTATAATTGAAGAGAAATGAAAGTGAATACAATAGAAAGACTATTCTTTTGAGTAGTAATTCATTTTCAATTCTCTTTATCTTAAATTTTACCCATTGTACATTCTGCAATTGCTGTAATACTTAACGAAGGATTTAAAGAACTACTTTTATAGTACTGCCTAAATTCGACCTCCCAAATATTAAATTCGACCCAACTTCTTCTACCAACTAAACCACTATGCATTTAAATACATAGGTTTAAAATTTCGAAAAAAATTCGACACTACAATTAGTTCGTTAGCTTGAAGACTGAAGATAAAAAGCTTTTCTGTTAATCATCTTGAAAACTTCGGTCTCCCGTCTTCGGTCTCAAAACAAAAGAATTTATAGAAACTAAAGTAGCTGCAATGAATTGAAAATCGCTAAAAGCAAATTGCAGGGTTTTAACCATTTATTAGAGAATAGACAATTCAAAAAAAGACAAGTACAATTAAAGCCTATGTAATATTTTTTTTCACTGTTGTCCGATTAATGTCAAATCTAAATTTATCTGCTAATTCCACCACTGTAAGTAACTGATTATTAAATTGGGCTAAAGCCCTTTCTTCAAAGAAATATAAATAGCCCCGACATTAATGTCGGGGCTATTGAAATACAATCAATTATAAGCTTCAGCCCAACATTGTTTTGTTTTATCGGACACTAGTGATTTTTTTTAATTAAATTTAAAGCTAAACACAACAAACCATAACCAACCAAAGTATGCTTGCACTTGAAAAACAGTTCATTCGATCTAACTTCTATCTTAAACTTGATGGAAGACTCGACACCAACACAAGTTCAATTTTTGATACTTTCATCCAACCATTTTTAAAATCAGAACAATTTATTATTCTTGATTTCGAAACATGTAATTACCTTTCAAGTACTGGCATACGTTCTTTGCTTATTGCTGAAAAAAAATTACAAAAGATTGGGGGTCATCTTTATCTATGTAATCTTGTTTTTGAAGTAAAGCAAGTACTTGAAATGGCAGGTTTAGATCGGGTATTTCAAATGCTTGATTCTATTGATGAAGCTATACAAACGGTGAATAAAATAACACAAACGAATAATAAAAATGAAGATCTTAAACTTGATGATTATGTTTTTAAACTCAAAGACAATGAGCATAAAAATGAAGACCTTTCAATTTGGATAAATCA
>JAQIBQ010000198.1 GCA_027859005.1 Prolixibacteraceae bacterium
GGTAAAAGAAGAGTTTGCAGAATTAGAAACCGAAATGAAAGCCGGAAATAAAGTGGAAATGGAAAAAGAATTTGGCGATTTGTTCTTCTCCATGGTTAATGCTGCACGTTTATACAATATCGACCCCGAAGCAGCCCTGGAACGCACCAATCAAAAGGTGACGCACCGCTTTAATTACCTCGAAGAAAATACAATGATGAAAGGTGTTTCCCTACACGATATGAGCCTCGACGAAATGAATGAAATATGGGAACAAGCCAAAAAGTTTGATAAATAAGCTTTCATAATGAAAAAATATCTTTCAATTGTACTACTATTACTTGTTATCGGTTTATCGGTAAAGGCACAAAAGCGCGACACAACCTTATTTAAGCAGATTGTTGTGCACGGCCTCGACGATACAAAAGCATTCCTAACTTCACCCCTAAGTTGGGAGAAAAAAGATTGGTTGGTACTCTCTGGCTTCACTGCCGCTACAGGTGCTTTAATTATTTGGGGCGATCAGCCCATTTACGATTTTAACAACAGAATTCATACGAATAGACTCGATGCTTTTTATGAAAATATTGAACCACTCGGAAACATATACTCCTACATGGCTATTGGTGCCATTATGCTTAAAGGCTTTGTTCAAAAAGACAACTATGCCATGGAAACCGCTTTTATTGCTATGGAGAGTTTTGCCTTCACAGGCGTGTATAACCGAACCATAAAAACATTAGCTGGCCGTAATAGACCCAATTACGAAAACACAACCAATCCTCACCAATGGTACGGTCCGTTTATTGAAAATCCATTTATAAAAAAAGTGTCATTCTTCTCTGGCCATACCACAACTGCCTTCTCAATTGCATCGGTATTTGCCTACCGCTACAAAGATGACAAATGGGTTCCCTATGTTGCTTACGGCCTCGCAAGTCTAGGCGGAATACAACGCATATACAACAACCGCCATTGGGCTAGCGATGTGCTTGTAGGAGCTGCCATTGGCACTGCAACAGGTATTTTTCTTAGTAAACAATGGGAAGAAAACAGCATCCGCTTTTACCCAACCCTTGGCACAAACGGAGCTTCACTTTCGTTGGTGATTCCAATTGAGTAAAATTTTGGTACAACAGAAAGAGTGTCATCTCAACGACAGGAGAGATCCCTAGCTTTGGTTTTTGGCCCTTGCCTTCAAGGCTTCACTCCGATCGAAACCTTGAATCGCTTATTCAATGGCTTTGTTTTGACTTTCTTGCCTGAAATACCTTCGGGTAAGCACTTTCTGTAAATCACGAAAAATAATTTGATGCGCAATTACTTCAACATGGCTGTACTGAGGCAATTCCTGAGCAGCTTTTAAAATTGAACTGTCGGAAATATCAATGCGATAAAGCATGGCATACATCTGATCGGAACTACCCGAAAGCAATACCTCAACCTGAGCCTTTACTTTTTGAAGAAGCTCTTGATACACATTATCCAACTTCCCTAAAAAAATAATTTCAAGACCAAACTTTTCAAAATCACTTTTAATTTGCTCAATGGTTTCTTTTACAATATCTTCCTTATCAAGAAATTCTTCGATGTTGTTATTGTGTAGTTGTGGTAAGCTCATGCTAGTTCATTTGTTACATTTTATAACCGCTACGTTCAATTACGGCTACAGAGTTAACAAGGATTGATGTAAGAATGTTGAAAAGCAAATTGTTGTTAATAAAGAAAGAACCTATCGTAGTGCTTAGTAAACTTAATTTATTGAAGTCTTAAAAGCGCAATAAACTCCCGTAAAACATAATACATTTTGTCTTTTGAATAGATAAAATGACATTTCAAATAATTCACAAATATCTTAAATGTATAATAAAAACATGTTGCTTATAGTCCGTTGACTTATAGGCCACATAATTCTAGATTTACATAATATGACACTACAAATTCAATTTGGAAAGAGAGTTCGGGAAATTCGAAATTCTCATGGACTTAGCCAAGAAGCTCTTGCTTATAAAGCAGGTATCGACAGAACATACATGACTGATATTGAGAATGGTAAACGAAATGTATCTATTCAAAACATTGAGAAAATAATTAATGCACTTGAATTACCCATCGAAGATTTTTTCAAATCCCCTATCTTCTTAAACCATTAAAAATGAAAATACCAATTATCGATTTATTCGCAGGTCCAGGAGGATTAGGAGAGGGATTTTCATCAATTACTGATAGTAATGGTGAGCGAATTTTTGATATAAAATTATCCATTGAAAAGGATGAGCATGCACATATGACTTTAAGATTGAGAAGCTTTTACAGGCAATTCAAAAAAGAAGATGTGCCTGAAATATACTACGCTTACATAAAGGAAAATAATCTAAAAAAACAGGCTGAACTACTAGAACAATTAAAAACAGACTTTAAGAAAGAATGGAATCATTCGGAAGATGAAGCATGGAAATTCGAGTTACCTTTTAAAGAAGAGGAAACTAAGGATGAAGAAAAAAAAGGTTATACTCCGCAGGAAATAATTGAAAAGCATCTGGAAATAGATGAGCGGATAACAAATAAATTAGAAGGACAAAGAAATTGGTTATTGATTGGTGGACCACCATGCCAGGCCTATTCATTAGTTGGCAGGTCGAGAAACCAAGGAATTTCAAACAAAGATCACCGGGTACATTTATATAAAGAATACCTGAGAATAATTGCAAAACACCATCCTGCTGTTTTTGTAATGGAGAATGTAAAGGGACTGCTATCCGCCAAAATAGGAAAACAAAAAGTATTTGACTCCATAAAAGAGGATCTCAAAAACCCAAGTATAGTTTTCCCAGAATTAAATCCACCTCAATACAAAGTCTATTCACTAGTAAAACCGCCTGACGATTTTGATACAGAGGGATTCCCCATTTACAACAATGATACTGACTACTTAATCAAATCAGAAAAATATGGCATTCCTCAACGGAGACATAGGGTTATACTTTTAGGTATTCGAGAAGATTTTGAAAACCAATTACCAGAAAATTTGCAGCAAAGTAAAGAGATAAAATTAAAAAATATTATAGGTAAGCTCCCTGCTTTAAGGAGTGGAATAAGAAGAGAAGTTATTGGTGAGAATGAAAAAGGAAATCATATTTATTCCAAAATACAAAACACTCAAACAAACTGGGAAGAAGCAATAATTGCATCAAGAAGAAAATTAAATTACTTGTTTGAAGATAGGGATAAGTCGAACGATATAAAATTTCCAACCACTCAAGGGAAAAATTTTGTTGTTTACAAACTCAACGAAAATACAAACCCACTTTATAAAAATTGGTATCACGAACCAAGGCTAAATGGGATATTAAATCACGAAACGAGAACACACCTGAAAGAAGATTTAATGCGTTACTTATTCTCTGCCTTATATCTGAATAAAAATGGTGATTTCCCAAAACTCAGAGATTATCCTGAGTGGTTACTTCCAATGCATAAGAATGCCAAAGGTGGCAAATTCGCTGACCGCTTCAGGACTCAACGCCCGGATCAACCAGCCACAACAATAACCAGTCATATTTCAAAGGATGGACATTACTTTATTCATTATGACACAATACAGTGTAGAAGTTTAACAGTACGTGAGGCAGCTCGTATTCAAACGTTTCCAGATAATTATTATTTCTGCGGAGCACGAACAGCACAATATCATCAGGTTGGAAATGCAGTGCCTCCTTTTTTGGCGAAACAGATTGGTGAAATAGTAATGAAAATCTTTCAAATATAAAATAATGGAAGCAAACCACATTCTAACATTGTATGTAACGTATTATTTGTCTAGGTATGACAAATTAGGTTTGAAAAAGCTTGGATATAAAAATTGGACTGTGGCATTTAAAGATATTGCTAACAGACTTGATGTTAATGAACATTCCGTTCAAAACTGGCGTGATGAATTTGATCCAATCCATGGATTTCGAAAAGGTTGGCATCAAAGAAATATGAGTCCAAGTCGAATTCGAATTGTTAAAGCATTAGAAAATTTAGAAGAAGAAACAATAAGAAATCTTGTTCTAGAAATTTTAAGCTCAAAAAATATTTCAAATCAAAATATTGAAGAATTAATAAGGATTTCATCTGAGAATGAAATCGAAACTGAATTTGAATTTATACCTAGGGGAATAACTGGAAATAATGCAGAACAATATTTTATCAAACACCATACAGAATTCAAAGAACTTATTTCAGGCAAACTGATAGATACAAGAAGCTTAGGAACTGGATATGATTTTATGATTGAAGGTAAAACTACAAACTATATCGAAGTTAAAGGATTATCAAGTTTTAAAGGAGGAATACTATTAACCGATAAAGAATGGAGTATGGCTAATAAATATAAAACTAAATATTTCATAATTCTAATATCCAATTTAGATGAAAATCCTAATGTTAAAATCATTCAAAATCCATCAAAAATACTAACCCCCAAAAAAAGTATTTCAACATCAATTGTAATTAACTGGAATGTATCATCAACACAAATTCACCACTTAAAAAATATTTAAACCCTAACCAAACTAATGAAATGATCGATTTTGATAAACATATTTCAGAAGAAACGCCACCAAAAGCCAGTGCCATGATTAACACTTTCAGGGCATTTGGATACAATTTACAAACAGCAATTGCTGATCTAATTGACAATAGTATTTCTGCTAAATCTGAGAATGTCTGGATAAATTATGAATGGAAAGGAAAAGATTCATGGGTAATTATCACTGATGATGGTGAAGGAATGGATAAAAACACCTTAGTAAATGCAATGACTCCCGGGAGCAAAGATCCAAATGATGAAAGAGACATTAATGATCTTGGAAGATTTGGCTTAGGTTTAAAAACATCTTCATTTTCCCAATGCAAAAATTTAACGGTTGCATCTAAAAGAAATGGTGATCCAACTTTAAAAAGGTGCTGGAATTTAGACTTTGTCAACAAAACAGGAAAATGGACTTTACTTGATTACATCTCAGATGATTCATTTCTTGAAAAATTAAACAATCAAAAAAGTGGCACAACAGTTCTATGGGAAAATTTAGATCGACTTGTTGGAAATTCTCATCATGAAAATGATGCCGCCAGAAAAGTATTCTTAGAAGAATTTTCATTGGTAGAAGAACATTTAAGTCTTGTTTTTCATCGCTTTCTGGAAAAAAGAAAATTTAAACTCTGGATTAATGGTAACACAATAAATGGCTGGGATCCATTTATGAAAGAAGAAGATGGAGGTCAATTAATTTGCGATGAACTCCTTGAAAATGAATATGTGCATATAAAATGCTATGTCCTACCCCACATTTCAAAAATATCGACAGAAAAAAGAATTAGTGCAAAAACAGAAGACTGGTACAAACTGCAGGGATTCTATATTTATCGAAATGAAAGACTCTTATTGTATGGTGATTGGTTAGGACTTTTTACAAAAAATGAACACTATAAAAACGCAAGAATATTAATTGATATTCCAAACAAACTGGATCATGATTGGAAAATTGACATTAAAAAAGCTACTGCTACACCATCAATTACAATAAGAAAGGATTTAGTAAGACTTGGGAAAATGACCAGGCTAAATGCCGCTAATATTTACCGTTTTCGAGGCAATCAATTAATGCTTGATGATTCAATTACCAGTTTTGATTTTCAATCGGTATGGAAAGCAACTAAACAAAGAAATGGAGCTGTTAACTATTATGTTAATGAAAGCCATCCTATTATTTCAAAAATATTAGAAAGCGAAACCATAACGGCAAAGGAAATTAAGTCGACACTAAAACTAATTGGAAGAACAACACCCATTGAAGCTATTATTCAAAACTATAGCGAGAACCCAGAAAGTTTAGAATTAAGGAATGAAACGCGAGAACTTGACTCTGGAACTATACAATTAGCACAACTAATGTTTTCGTCGTTGAAAAAATCTGGAGTAAGCAGTGATATTGCAATTAAGCAAATCTTGAATATTGAACCTTTTAATGAATACCCCCAACTAATAGAAACACTGAAATAATATGAGCCAATTTGAAAGTGCTAGAAACATTGCCCATGTTCTACTTCAAAAATACAACAGGAAAGAAATTAATGATAATACTATAGCAAATGAAGTTAAGAACATCTTTTTAATGCAAGGCTTTGAAAGTCTTGATAAGGAGGAATTAATTTCTCAACTGGAAACTGATTTTGATATATATTCAAAAGAAGCAACGTTATTGGTTGCAAAAGATGTTAAGCCATGGCTCTATGACGAGAAATCTAAAATTAAACCAGAGCTGTGGAATAGATATAAAATCTATATGAATCAAAAAGATTCATCCTTTCCGATGGATTCACTTGATGATATAACAGATAAAATTCTTGATAAATGTGTTAATCCAAAAACAAAAGGTCGATGGGATAGACGTGGAATGGTCGTAGGAAATGTTCAATCAGGAAAAACAGCAAACTACACAGGACTTATAAATAAAGCCACAGATGCTGGATATAAGTTGATCTTAGTAATTGCAGGAATTCACAATAGTCTAAGAGCACAAACTCAAAATAGAATTGATGAAGGGTTTATTGGTAGAGACAGTTCTGATTTTATATTAAGACAAAGAGAGATTAAAATTGGAGTTGGTCATATTCATTCTGACACAGAGATTTATTCTTATACATCATCTGATGCAAAAGGAGATTTTAATCGAAATACAGCCACTAGAATAAGTGTCCCAATTGGAGGAAAAAGCCCAACTGTTTTAGTAATAAAAAAAAATAAAAGTATACTTGAAAATCTGATTTTGTGGCTTTGTCAATTTGCTAAGGAAGACGAAAAAGGTGATAAACGAATATTTAATGTCCCTCTACTTGTAATAGATGATGAAGCAGATAATGCATCTGTAAATTCGGGTTCAGAGCTAGATGTTAAAACAATTAATAGATTAATCCGAACACTCCTTAATCTTTTCAACCAAAACACCTTTATTGGCTATACTGCAACACCTTATGCAAATATATTTATTCCTTCATTATGGAGTAAAACTCTTGAAACTATCGTTAAAGATATTAAGTTGAAAGTTGGTGAAGATTTATTTCCACGTGATTTCATCGTAAACATACCTCCTCCATCCAATTATATTGGAGCAGTTCAGGTTTTTGGGTTTGAAAATATTGATACAGGAGAGGATTATGAAGGATTGGATATTATCAGATCGGCAGAAGATCAAGAACCATATTTCCCCAAAAGACTGAATAGAACGAATAAAGATGAACTACCTGATGATGTCCCGTTAAGTCTTAAAAAAGCAATTAAATCATTTATTCTAACCTGCGCAATCAGGCGTTTAAGAGGGCAAGGAAATAAACATAATTCTATGCTTATACATGTTGCTTTATATGTTGCCTGGATTGATCGAGTAGCGTGGTTGGTAAATGAGATTATACGTGATTATAAACTTCAGATTCGTTCTGGTCAGGGAAATTTAATAAATGAATTGAAAGAACTATTTGAGAATGAATTTATTCCTACAACCGATAATGTAATAAATAACATTGCCTACAAAGATCATAAAATAAAACAGCATAATTGGAATGAAGTCAAATCAGTATTAATTGAAGCAGTTACAAAGATTGAAGTTCGTTCTGTTCACGGAACAAAAAATACACGCTTGCTTGAATACCATAACATTGACGATATTAATTACAATGATTATGAAAATGGAATGTCAGTAATTGCTATTGGAGGAAATCGACTGGCAAGAGGAATAACCTTAGAAGGACTATCTGTAAGCTATTATTTAAGAGCATCACGTTTATATGATTCATTGATGCAGATGGGGAGATGGTTTGGTTATCGCCCCGGCTATGTAGATTTATGTCGCCTTTATACTACAGAGCAATTAATAAATTGGTACAGACATATAACATTAGCAACCGAAGAGATGCGTGCTGATTTTGATGAAATGGCAGCAAAAAATAAACGACCTGTGGATTATAGACTTAAAGTACGCACACATCCAGGTATGCTAAGTATTACAGCTACAGGAAAAATGCGCGAACATGAACGAATACAAGTTGGTTTTTCGGGAAAAATAAAGCAGACTTATCAATTAATTAAAAATAAGGATGTCATTATTAATAACTTTAAAGCTTTTGAAAGACTTCTTCAAAGAATGGATAATCCAATCTTACGAAAAACAAAGAAAACGAAGAAACTTAATGGAATTATATGGGAGAATGTTTCGCCCGAATTAATAATTGATTTTATATCTGGATTTAATTCTGACCTACCTGATATTCAACCTGAAATTCTATCCAATTACATTAATAAACAAAACAACAAAGGTGTTCTACAAGATTGGACTGTAGCTGTAATTCTTAGTTCTGATTCCAATGTTCCATTTACGTTCAACTGTAAAGATGAGATAATTAAAGGTTTATTGCCAAATCGAACAAATACAACTAAACTAGATAGTCAATACTTTACTGTATCAAAACACAACATAACAGATAAAAAGGATAGGTTTCTTGATTTGAAAATTGATTCTGATAATCCTTCCAAAGATGAAGTTCATGATAAAAGAAAAGAATTAGCTAAATCTCTTCTATTAATATACCCTCTATGGTCAGAACAAATTAAACTAACTAAAGAAAATCCTTTAGTTGGTTGGGGAATTGTATTTCCTGAAATTGAAAATGAAGAAAAAGTCGAGTTTGCTGCTCGACCATTTAGTACTGATTTCGAAGAAGCACAAACCGATGATGATTTAGATTCTGATGAATAGTATAAAAGAAATATGGAAAAATCAGTCTGCCTCTTTTAAAAATGAAGTAATAAAACAGCGGATCGAAGAAATTAATAGTCTTAATTGCTCTATTGGAACAATATCTTTTTCAAAAGCAAAAATATTCACATTAGAATTAGATTCACATGTCAATGTCCTTCCAAATTATTTAAAGCGTTTTATTGGTGTTGAAGTACAGGTATTACCAATAACCGAAAAACAAAAAGAGTTGGTTTTAATTCTACTGGAGGAAGAGTTAACAGATGTTTTTATAATGTTTATTGAAGATATTATTCAATGCCTGTTACCTATTAATGATTCAGAAGAGGCATTATCAATCATCTCGAATCGAATCAATTATTGGAGGAAGCTTTTTGGGAAATTTACAGGTGGATTACTAACTCCTCAACAACAAAGAGGACTTTATGGTGAACTTTATTTCTTGCAACTTTTACTTGAATCTCAAAGTAATCATGAAAGGATAATTAATGCATGGCAAGCTCCCGAAGGTACAAACCAAGATTTTTATTTTAATGGAAAAGCTGTTGAAGTGAAAACATCAATTGCCAATAACCCTACAATTAAAATAGCAAATGAATATCAACTTGATTTAACCGGTCTGCAAAGACTATACATTGCATTTTATAGGTTAAGTGAGTATCCAGATGATGAGAACACACTTTTAAATATTATTACCAAAATAAGGAATATTTTGAATTTGTCAATTGATCTAAAGAAAGAATTCAATCTAAAACTCGAAAGTATAGGGCTAGCTCCTGAAGCAGAAGATGAATACAATAAAACCGGGTATTCGATTCGAAGTGAAATTTACTATCAAGTAAATGACATATTCCCAAAAATAACAACTGCAATATTGGATGATGCTGTTTCAAGAGTTTCCTATGAAATTGCTCCAAACGAATGCAAGGATTATGGAATAGAATTTACAACAATTTTAAATGAATTATCCAATGGCTAATGTAACTCAAACTACAACCAATTTTGAACTAGACCATTTCATTAAAAATCTCTATCATGAAATTCAATCATTAGTATATTCCGATGACAATGGTGATTCGAAAGAGAATAAGTTCACAGAATATATTATGGAAATTCTTGCTGAAGCAGGGGAAACCGATGGTATTAGGCTATGCAATTATACTAATGAAAATAAAAGAATTAAAATCAATGGTTATGCATTAGAAGAGGGTTATGAGAATATTGATATTTTCATTTCTAATTATAGAGATACCAATGATCAATATAGAATTTTAAAGGTTGATTTTGATAAATTAATCAAATGGTCAACAGGTTTTGTAAACGCGGCCTTAAAAGGACATTTGTCCGATATCGAGCCATCTTCTGAAGCATTTGGGTTAGCTTCAATACTAAGTAAAAAGATAAAGAATATTATACGAATTAATATATTTATTCTTTCAAATGGAGATATTCCACATGAACCACCTTTAAATTTCAAACTAAATAATCTTGAAGATATTCTTATCAATTTCAAAATTTGGGATATTGAACGTTTACATAGATTATCACAATCAACGGGAAATA
>JAQIBQ010000158.1 GCA_027859005.1 Prolixibacteraceae bacterium
GAAGATCACCAAGATTTTCTTTGGTTCGAAACCTACGATGGCTATTTTCATCATTTTAATCCTGCAAAAGAATCTTTTTCAACTTTACCAAATTATTTAGTTAGTGCTGAGGAGAAATACAGTAAAATGAATTGCTTTTTCCAATATTCGGCAACAGAAATCTGGTTAGGTTCTACCAATTCTGGTGTATATCGATTAACCTACGATAGTATTCAAAACAACTATATTCACGATCAGTTTTTAAGTCGAGGTCAGTTCTCTATTTCAAACAATAACATCCGTTTTATTATAGCCGACCGAGATAGTAACATATATATAGGTGCAAAAAATGGCTTGAATATTCTTAATGAAGAAGATAACAAAACTCGTTCGTTCTATTATCAGCATTATTTTTCTGATTTGAGTTTCACATGTGCTGTTGCTGTTAATAATGAAGTATGGTTGGGAACCGAAAATAATGGATTAGTTGTTTATAATTTAGACACTAAATCGTTTTATGTTTTTAATACTGAAAATTCAGCACTTACTTCAAATAGAATAGATGCTTTGAAGTTAAGTAGCAGAGGAAATGTTTTAATTGGAAGTTGTGATTTTTTCATATATCAACCTATCGAAAAAAGATGGCTAACAATTAAAGCTGATGGTAAAAGAGTTGATAAAATAGTGGAAGATTTTACTGGATTGCTTTGGGTGACTACAGGAAAATTTGGGGTACAACAAGTAAATCAACAAAATGGGAATAGTAAGCATTTTGATTTAACACCAGCGAATCATAAATATTTATCAGATAAGCAGCGTCCATATTTTTATGAAGACAGTAATAATGTATTATGGATTTGTGTACACGGTGCAGGCTTGGCTCAATATAATCGTCAGAAAGATGAATTTTATTTTTTTAGGAACAATCCATTAGATCTAAAATCTATTAGTTCGAATACAGTAATGTGTATGACCGAAGATAAAAATGGAACTCTTTGGGTAGGTGCAGGTCTTCAAGGCGGGATAAATAAAGTAATATTTAAAAACCCCGCATTTAATTCAATCGCGTTTAAAAACCATTTTGTTGATTACATGGAGAATATTGTTCGTTCTTTAATTGAAGATTCAAATAAGAATACTTGGGTGGCTTCGAAAGGCGGTAAGATTAAAATTTATAACCAGCAGTTTGAAGAAGTAAAGCCCAGTTTGAAATTCCCCTTCGAACCTCAAGGTGGTTTGGTATTCAATGTGTATTCAATGTTTCAAGACTCAAAAGGATATGTTTGGTTGGGGTCAAAAGGTGCTGGAGTAGCAGTTTCAAAATTTCCAGTGAATTCTTCTGTTAAGGATTATAGTAAAGTTGAATTTTTTAGGTATTTGAACGATGCCATTGATTCAACATCATTATGCAACAATAACATATATTGTATAGACGAAGATGTAATTGGTCGAATTTGGATAGGAACCTATGGGGGTGGTTTTTCAGTTAGTAATCCGAAAGATGTATCAAAACTTAAATTCGTTACAATTAGTTCCAATAACTCAAATTTATCGAATAACATGGTTCGAGATGTTGCATTCGATTCTGATTTTAATTTGTGGGCTGCGACAACATTTGGTTTAAATAAGTTAAGTGCCAAAAATATTACCGAAAATATATTTAATTTCGATTGCTATTATAACAATCCTGAAAACAAGAATAGCCTAAGTTATAACGATGTGGTTCATATTTTTGAAGATGTAGATCAAAATATGTGGTTTGGTACCTTTGGTGGTGGATTAAATCTGCTGACCAGTGAAAATACATTCATTAAATATACCCATACAAATGGATTAAGTAACAATGAAGTGTTCGGGATTATACAAGATCAAGAAGGGTATATATGGTTGAGTACAGGAAATGGACTCTCCCGTTTAGATCCTCGTTCTGAGAGTTTTGAAAATTTTAACAAATCAAACAGCCTAAGTACAAATAGTTTCTCTGAAAATACTTGTTTGAATACCTCCAGTGGAAAATTAGTATTTGGAAGTGTAAAAGGAATTGAAATAGTTGACCCAAAACAAATAACAAGCAAAAAGTTCTCATCAAAAATTTTATTTACAAAGTTTCAGCTTTTTAACAAAGAAATTGATGTAAACTCAGTTTCAACTCCTTTAGTAAAATCTATTATAAATACTGAATGTATAAATCTACAGCATAACCAGTCGAGTTTTAGTGTGGAATTTTCAGCAATGAATTTCCTCGATGCTTCAAAAACTCAATATGCTTATATACTTGAAAATTTCGATGATAATTGGAATTATATAGGTTTAGAGAGGAAGGCTACCTATACAAACCTTAAGCCTGGTGAATATACTTTTAAAGTAAAAGCAGCGCTTTGGAATGGAAACTGGGAGAATGAGGTTAAAACAATGAACGTTACAATAAATCCACCTTGGTGGCAAACTAATATTGCATATATATTTTATTTAATTGTCTTTGTATTGCTTACTTTTATAGTGAGTCGAGGCGTTATAAGGGTTAATAGTTTTCGCAATGAATTAAAAGTTGAAAAAGCTGTAAACGAAGTGAAACTTCAATTTTTTACAAATATTTCACATGAAATAAGAACTCCACTAACCTTGATATTAGGGCCAATTGAAGATGTCTTAGCTGATCATAAATTTCCCTTAGAGTTTCGACCTACGCTCGGTTTGGTCCAAAAAAATGGAAAAAGAATGTTGCATTTGTTGAATCAGCTACTGGATTTCAGAAAGGTTCAAAATAAGAAAATGACATTAAAAGTTGCTCCAGTTGATTTGGTTGACTTCACAAAAAGTATATTCGATAATTTTATTCCTCAAGCTAAACACAAAGGAATAAATTTCAATTTTATTTCATTGGCACATCCAGAAAATGTTTGGGCCGATCCACATCGCATCGACTCCGTAATTTTTAACGTTTTATCCAATGCCTTTAAATTTACACCTAAAGGGAAAAGAGTTTCTGTTTCAATCGATCAGAATTTAAAATTAAATGAAGTATACATTAAGATTGTTGATGGAGGGCCAGGAATAAAAAGTAAAGATATTCCGCTAATCTTTAATCGTTATTCGATACTTAGTGATGATAGCGAATCAACAAATGGAACCGGAATTGGATTAAACCTTTCAAATGAGTTTGTAAAAATGCATGGAGGTGAAATTCGGGTTGAAAGCCAACAAGGAAAAGGATGTTTATTCAATATTGTTTTGAAAACTGGCACCGAGCATTTTGCTGGGGATCCTAATGTTGTACTAATAGACAAAAGAGGTGGTGAATTTATTACAAAAAGTCAATTGACTGAACTTCTACCAACTGAAAAAGAGAACCAAGATGATGATAATTACAATGTGAAAATAGGTGAGAAAAGAACTATTTTAGTTGTTGAGGATAATTTTCAAATATTAAATTATGTTGCTGAAGCATTATCTACGAATTATTCCATTTTAACGGCAAAGAATGGTAAAGACGGTATTGATGCTACAATCAATTTTAATCCAGATTTAATTGTGTCGGATATAATGATGCCTGAAATTGATGGAATTGAAATGACCAAAATTCTAAAAAGTAATTTTGATACTTGCCACATCCCAATCATTCTTTTAACGGCTAAATCGAGTATCAACGACCAGATTCTTGGAATTAATTCAGGAGCCGAAGCTTATATTCTTAAGCCATTTAATATGTCCGTATTAAAATCAACGATAAACAACATGCTTGAGCAGCGAAAATTAATGCTTAAGAAATTCAGAGATAAAACAAGTGTTGAGGCATCTGACCTGAAAATTACATCTCGAAATAAAGAATTCCTCGATAAAGTAGTGAAGTATATCGAAGAAAATTACAGTGATCCTGATTTGTCCATTAGTAGCTTAGTTGAATATTCATGTGTAAGTAGAACTGTTTTTTACAATAAAATTAAAAGTCTGACAGGTCATAGTCCAATTGAATTAATGCGGCAGATAAAAATGCAAATAGCGGCTCAAATGTTAACAAACGGATTTAATGTCAACGAGGCTGCTTTTCAAATAGGGTTTAACGATAGTCGCTATTTTAGTAAACAGTTCAAGGAACTATACGGTGAATCACCTAGCCAGTATAAGAAAAAGCATATTGTAGACGAAGCCTTATCGGTATAAATTTATCGGATTTTTACTGTTTTTGGTGGAGTGTTTTATTCAGAAAGAATAGAAATCAGCATCTAACCTCAAAATAACTTGAAAAAAGTACACCCGAAAGTTTTATTCTTCCTGAAAATTAGTACTTTTGCCAACCGTTTCTAGGACTAATGTGTCTGGTCGTGAATGAGAAGATAGGTTACCGCATTGTAAGCCAATGCAATAAGAAACGAAAGCTAGAGATGAATTTTTAATTTAATAGAAGTATAATGCCTACAATTCAACAGTTAGTTAGAAAAGGACGAAAGGTAAACGTGGAGAAAAGCAAATCACGTGCCTTGGATTCCTGTCCACAACGCCGTGGAGTTTGTGTACGTGTTTACACTACCACTCCAAAGAAGCCGAACTCAGCTATGCGTAAAGTAGCGAGGGTTAGACTTACTAACATGAAAGAGGTCAACGCTTACATTCCTGGTGAAGGACACAACTTGCAAGAGCACTCAATTGTATTGGTGCGTGGAGGTCGTGTGAAAGATTTACCTGGTGTGCGTTACCATATTGTTAGAGGTGCATTGGATACAGCTGGTGTAGAAGGACGCACTCAGCGACGTAGTAAATACGGAACAAAACGTCCTAAGAAATAGTGTTGAATAGTTATTTAGAGTTGTGGTTTGGTTGAGTAAATGAGTCCGCAAGGACGAACTGAAGATTACTTAAGCAGCCGATTTGGATAACACTAACTTTAAAAGAAAATGAGGAAGTCAAAACCGAAGAAGAGGGTCATTTTACCAGACCCAAAGTTCAATGATGTGTTGGTTACGCGTTTTGTTAACGACATGATGGTTCATGGTAAAAAAACTACAGCTTACAATGTATTCTATGATGCCATAGATACAGTGGGGCAAAAAATGAAAGATAATGATCTTTCTCCACTCGAAATCTGGAAGAAGGCATTAGAAAATGTAACTCCAATGGTAGAGGTTAAAAGTCGCCGCGTTGGTGGTGCAACATTCCAAGTTCCAATGGAAATTCGTCAGGATAGAAAACTTTCCATCTCAATTAAGCATATGATATTGTTCGCTCGCAAGCGTGCGGGGCGTTCAATGAGCGAAAAGCTGGCTGCAGAAATTCAGGCTGCTTTTAACGAAGAGGGTGGAGCTGTAAAACGTAAAGAAGAAATTCACCGTATGGCCGATGCCAATCGTGCATTTGCTCACTTCCGTTTTTAATATTGATTTGGTTTAAATATAGTTGATTAGTTTAAGATTGGTTAAAAGAAATGGCTAAAAGAGATTTACAATTTACCCGAAATATTGGTATCATGGCTCACATCGATGCTGGTAAAACTACGGTATCTGAACGTGTTTTGTTCTATACTGGAATGACTCACCGTATTGGTGAAGTACACGATGGTGCAGCTACAATGGACTGGATGGAGCAAGAGCAGGAGCGTGGTATTACAATTACCTCTGCTGCAACAACCACACAATGGAAATATAATAACGAAGAGCATAAAATTAACATTATTGATACCCCTGGACACGTCGATTTTACTGTTGAAGTAGAACGTTCATTGCGTGTTTTAGATGGTACTGTAGCCTTGTTTTGCGCTGTAGGTGGTGTTGAAGCACAATCTGAAACTGTTTGGCGTCAAGCTGAAAAGTACGGTGTGCCTCGTATTGCTTTTGTAAATAAAATGGACCGTTCTGGTGCCGATTTTTTCAACGTATACAATGACATTAAAGAAAAACTAGGAGCTAATCCTATTCCTCTTCAAATCCCCATCGGGGCTGAAGATACTTTTCAGGGTGTTGTCGATTTAGTTGAAATGAAAGCTGTAATTTGGCACGATGACGAACAATTGGGTGCAACTTATACGCTTGAGGATATTCCAGCAGATCTAGTTGATACTTGTAACGAGTGGCGTGAGAAATTAGTTGAAGCAGTTGCTGAACAAGATGATGAATTGATGGAACGCTTTTTTGAAGATCCTGATTCTATCACAAAAGAAGAAATGTTAGCTGTTGTTCGTAAAGCTACTATTGCTGGAACTATTATTCCAATGCTTTGTGGTTCTGCTTTCAAAAATAAAGGTGTTCAACGTTTGTTAGATGCTGTTTGTGCATTCTTGCCTAGTCCTATGGATAAAGGATTTATTGTTGGTAAAGATGTCGACGATGAAGAAAAAGAGGTAGTGCGTAAACCTAATGTTGATGAACCAACTTCTGCATTAGCGTTTAAAATTGCTACTGACCCTTATGTAGGACGCCTAACTTTTGTTAGAGTTTATTCAGGTAAATTGGAAAGTGGTGGAACATACTACAATCCACGTACACGTAAAAAAGAAAGAATTTCTCGTATCTACCAGATGCATTCAAATAAACAACAGCCAAAAGAAGTTATTGAGGCTGGAGATATTTGTGCTGTTGTAGGTTTAAAAGATACACGTACTGGTGATACCTTATGTGATATTAAAAATCCAGTTGTAATGGAGTCAATGTCATTTCCTGAACCAGTAATCGGGATTGCTGTTGAACCTAAAACACAAAAAGATTTAGATAAATTAGGAATAGGATTAGGCAAATTAGCCGAAGAAGATCCAACATTCCAAGTTAATACCGATCACGATACAGGTCAAACTGTAATCCGTGGAATGGGTGAATTACACCTTGAAATTATTGTTGACCGTTTGCGTCGTGAATTTAATGTTGAATGTAATCAAGGAAAACCACAGGTTGCTTACAAAGAAGCTATCAAAGGTTCTATTGAATTACGTGAGGTATTTAAGAAACAATCTGGTGGTCGTGGTAAATTTGCTGATATCATTGTTAAAGTAGAAGCAGCAGAGCAAGGAAAAGAAGGATTAGAATTTATTGATGCTGTTAAAGGTGGACGTATTCCAAAAGAGTATATACCTTCTGTTGAAAAAGGTTTTAAAGCCGCAATGGCAAATGGTCCTCTAGCAGGATTTACTGTTGAAGCTTTAAAAGTTACCTTGATCGATGGTTCATTCCATGCAGTCGATTCAGATCAATTATCATTTGAAATTTGTGCTAAGCAGGCATTTAAACATGCAGCAGGTAAGGCACAGCCAATTCTACTTGAACCAATCATGAAAGCTGAAATTGTAACACCTGAAGAATACATGGGTGATATTATTTCTGACTTGAACCGACGTCGTGGACAAGTAGAAGGAATGGAATCTAAAGGTGGTGCTCGAGTTGTGAAAGCAACTGTGCCATTAGCAGAACAATTTGGTTATGTAACCACGCTTCGTACTTTATCTTCAGGTCGTGCAACATCTTCTATGGAATTTTCACACTTTCAAGAAGTCCCAAAGAATATTGCGATTGAAGTATTGACTGAAGCAAAAGGACACATAGAATTACTATAATTAGATAGATTTATTTATCATGAGTCAAAAAATCAGAATTAAGCTGAAATCTTACGATCACAACTTGGTAGACAAGTCAGCTGAAAAGATTGTGAAGACTGTAAAAGCTACAGGTGCAGTAGTTAGTGGACCAATTCCACTACCTACACACAAACGTATCTTTACTGTTTTGAGTTCAACATTTGTGAACAAGAAATCTCGCGATCAATATCAGTTGAGTTCATACAAAAGATTGATTGATATTTACAGCTCAACAGCAAAAACTATCGACGCCCTCATGAAACTTGAATTGCCAAGTGGTGTTGAAGTTGAAATCAAAGTTTGATCATTTAAAATCGAGTAAAAAATGCCAGGATTAATTGGAAAAAAAATCGGAATGACATCCGTATTCAGTGTTGAGGGAAAAAACATTCCATGCACTGTGATCGAGGCTGGCCCATGTGTTGTTACTCAAGTGAAAACTCAAGAAACTGATGGATATGATGCGATCCAAATCAGTTGGGATGAGAAGAAAGAGAAACACACTACAAAGGCCCAATTTGGGCACTTTAAAAAAGCGGGTACAAGTCCAAAGCGTAAAGTTATCGAAGTTGACCCTTATGAAAAAGAGGTTAGCTTAGGCGACACCGTTTCTGTTGATATTTTTAACGAAATTCCATGGGTATCAATTACCGGTATTACAAAAGGTAAAGGATTCCAAGGTGTAGTTAAACGTCACAACTTCCGAGGTGTAAACGACGCTACTCACGGACAGCACAACCGTCTACGTGCACCAGGTTCTTTAGGTGCTTCTTCATATCCTTCTAGGGTATTCAAAGGAATGCGTATGGCTGGACGCGATGGTGGTAACAAAGTTACTGTGGAAAACCTTCAGGTTATTAAAGTAATCCCTGAAAGTAATTTAATTGTAGTAAAAGGATCTGTTCCTGGAGCTAAAGGTTCATACTTAACTGTTTGGAAGTAATGAAGTTAAAAGTAGTAGACATACAAGGAAAAGATACCGGTAGAAAAGCTGATTTAAGCAAAACTATCTACGGTATTGAGCCTAACGACCACGCTATTTATCTCGATGTAAAACAATATTTAGCGAATCAGCGTCAAGGGACTCACAAATCGAAAGAACGTGCTGATATTGCAGGTAGTACCCGCAAAATCAAAAAGCAAAAAGGTACGGGTACTGCTCGTGCTGGTAGCATTAAATCACCTATTTTCAGAGGTGGTGGTCGCGTTTTTGGTCCACGCCCTAGAAACTACGGTTTCAAATTGAACAAAAAAGTTAAACTATTAGCTCGTAAATCTGCGCTTACTTATAAAGCAAATGATAAGAACATTATAGTACTGGAACAATTTAGTTTCGAAGCTCCTAAAACAAAGGAATTCGTAGCAATTCAGAATAACTTGAAAATAAACGATAAAAAGTCCTTATTCGTTTTACCAGATCTAAAT
>JAQIBQ010000212.1 GCA_027859005.1 Prolixibacteraceae bacterium
CATCAGGTTTAGAAACAATGGTCCATTCGAAATTTAATTCACGAAAATCAGAAGAATAACTTTCACTGCCATCTAAAACGAATAAAGAATTTAATACTGCCGCATTATCTGCTCCTGCAAGTGCAATAGGAATGACAGCTTTGGCACTATTTGTTATGTATTCCAAGTGTAATATTGCTGCTTTGTCTTGTTCTCCATCGAAAGATTCTGCTATGCGCGTTCCTGTTCCGGTAATTATGAAAGACATAGAATTACCATTTGACCATCCACTTCGATTGATTACTTCTTGAATAGGCTCAGATAAATCAGGTGTTTTTTGTTTATCACCCGATTCCCATTCAGTATTCCATGCTTCTGGAGTCCATTCAACTTGTGTTGATGTTCTGTTGCGTGAACTAATACTGTAGCTACTTTCAAACGGCAATGTATTGTCTTCTGCTTCGGCCTGAATAAGAAGGGTGGTTTCATTTGTACTTACTTCATCGGTTGTAAACTGAATGTGTGCCTTGCTAATTTCTGCTCCCTGTGGAATTGTAATGTTTTGGAAACGAATGCCCACAAGTTGATCTCCTCCAGGTTGTACATCGTAGGTGAGTTCTAGGTCGGAACTAGCGTCCCATACTTGACCGCTACCAGTATTCTCTTCGGCATCATCATTCGATTGAGCCACTTGAATGTCGAGTTCGCCCATGATACTTACAGAACCTTCTACCTTAATGGTAAGCTGAGCTTCAACCCAACCGTTCACGTCGTCGATACGATAGCTTAGTACATCACTTCCGAAAAATTCGGTTTCCGGAATAAAAGTTATTGTTTGGTCGTTATTCACTATTGCAACACCGTGTTCTGGTGCACTAGAAACACTAATGTCCCAATTGAACTGATCACCGTCTGAATCAATATCGTTGGCTAAAACATCAACAGTAACATTATAATTCATGCTTGTTGTTGCTGCATCATTTACAGCAATTGGCAGGGTATTCTCGTTCACGATCAAACTGTATTCATAATTATCGGTACTTTGAATTGCATCGGATACTTCAATTTCAAAAATGAAGGTCCCTTCGGTTTCAGGAGTACCACAAATAATACCTGTTGTAGGATTAAGACTCAGACCTGCCGGAAGAGAACCTGAAGTAATACTCCATGAATAAGGCATTATTCCACCTGACGCAATTAAAATACTACTGTATGGCACATTTTCAATGGCTACAATTAAATCTGATCCATTAATCGAAACACCGGCAATTCGAGCTTCCCAATTGGCAGGGTCATTGCCATATGCTGTTAGGCTTTTACGTTGGAGCATGTAGCCATTGCCATCTGCATCGGGCCACTGGCTGTTGTCGTTATATACTACCTTATCTACATGAATAAAAGGGCTTTTTGTTTCGCCTTTATCATCGTATTGAGGTGCCGATTTCTCCAATAGTATTTCTTCTCCGTTATTACTTAAACTGCCACTGTAATTGAAAACAGAGACAAGTTCATTTAAATTATTTGCTAAGCGAAAATCATTTGGGTTGATTGCTGATTCAACCAAATAAACTTCACCTCCAGCTGGCAAGGAGAATTCGTTCGGAAAATCGAACCCAATACCGCTAACTTTCCACGGAATGAGACTACTCTCTTCGAACAATTGTACCTCATTATTGGTAATGTTAACCAACTGAATGTATTCAAAATTGTAATCGGCAGGATGATACATTATTTGGTTGATAACAACTGGTCCTACTTTAGGTAAACTATTTTGACTTCCAAAAGTATTTGAGGCCATAGCCACAAAATGATCGTTACCTGTGGAGATAATATGTCGACCAAAAGCAACATCAGGATCAGCGTCGCCAAAATCAAAACCATGCTCATAAGCAGTTAGGTTACCGTTGCTATTTCCAGAGAAAAGAAATACTTCCTCGCCATGAGAATTAATCGAAAATGCAGAGCCAAATTCATTTGATGAATATTCAAGATTGGAACCGTTATAATGACCTTCATAAAAAGTAAGGTAAGCATTTGCAGGTATAGATGTTCCTGCAGGTATTTGCCATTTTGTGGCCTCATTTCTATCGTCGGATAAATACCAATACCCAATATTTACCGATGTACTGTTTGGGTTGTATAATTCTATGGCATCGACAAGCGGTTCTTCGCTGTTGTTCAAAACTTCGTTGACTAAAATTTCGGCAACAACAATGGCACTGTCATCATCTTCACCAGGCGATCCACCTATTTCGGCTGAAGATCTCCAGTTGTTACCCTCAGACCAATCGGCATCTATATTGCTGGTAGCAGGTACTATCGAGAATCCTACTCCGTCGGCAACCGTTGGCCATGGATTTTTATCGTTGTATTTTACAGTAAGAATTGTATCCTGCATTACGTTAAGCAATGAAATACGTTCTCCACCATTGTTCAATTGGCCTTCGTATTCGTCGAATGCACTAAGCCCATAACGCAATTCAAATGAATTTGCGTTTGATGCCAATACTAGAAACTGGTCAGGTGAAACTATTGTCTCTGAGTTGAATGTATATTGAAGTCCATTGAAACGACATGCAGTTAGGTTTATGTCTTCATCACCTACATTTTTTAATTCAATAAATTCAAATTCAGACCCACTCAAACCATCTTGACCTAAAGGGTTATAATGTATTTCGGTAATTTGAAGACCATCAATTATCTGGTCAACAACAAGCTTAATGGTATGAAGCGCGCTCCATTCGTTGTTGTGGTATATTCGTGCCTTTACAATGGTGGTTTGCCAAATTCCTTGACTGCTAGCATTTCCCCCATTAATAGCAGAGGGGTTAATGCCTCCACCTTCCATTCGAGGATCTGAACCATCAACTGTAAATTGGATAGAACCTGAAGAGTTTGTATTCTCTATAGACAAGCTGGTTCCAACTGTAATTTCAACTATGTCGTTGGTTAGTATCTTATTGTTAATTTTAAAGGAGGGGGCTGGTATGGATGAAAGTAAGCCTGCATATTGCAATTGATCAATCACTACATCGGTTCGATAGGGAAAAAATTCACTCATGGTTCGATCTATCATGGGCGTCCAATTGTCATCTTTGGTATATGTAACTCCCCACTGCACATCACCCCAACGAGCAGATTCTGCAACTAAGGCCGTATCGTATTCATAGGTGCGGTTGATGAACAATTCAGCTGCTTTTTCAGGTGTAAATATTCCTTTATTGTAATACAATTCATAGGCTCTGTCGGCAAAACGGCTTCGGTATTCTTCATTTTTTGTAAGCTTGTAATGCAACCATTGGGGTTGAAAGTTGTAGAAACTGTAAACGCTCATCGAACGTTGTCCGTCGTCTTCACCAAAATTTACTCTATCCTCGTAAAGTCCTCCTCCCCAGCCACCATTGGGATCAACGAGCAAGGTATGTTCGTTGTCGTGAGCAAAAAATTGAAATCCTTCAGAGCCGTCACGTTTATAAATAGCATAAAAATTATTGGGATCGTGTGAAAATGAGGAATATGGGGCATCAAAGTTACCCGTATAGAAAATTACATTCATGTAATCGATTAAATTATCGATATCGACTAAAATAGGTAAAGCTAAATCTCGGTTGCCATTGGCATCAAGTCCCTGAATTGTATTGTAGTTATTGTTGTTTTCGAATCCATTTTGGGTTAAATCCCAAACAGCACGCCAAGCATCTTCGGTACCATCGTTTGCTTCAATACCACTTGCACCACCAAGGTGTTTAATTACGTCGTAGTCGGTATTGTCATCTCCCATATATGAAGCAGCAAAGCTTGATTCAGACCTTTCCTGAGTTTGAAATAAACCCCAATACAAACCGTTCAAGTACAAATGATAGTAGCGACTACGGGTGTAATCGTTTCCCATTTCACGTTGTGCATCGCGGGAAAAGACATCGCGATTGAAGGTACAATAGGGGGATTCACTATCTTCACCTTTACTCCAGGAATAGTTTTGAGAACAACGTAAATCTATTTTGTCGAAAGACGATACTCCTTCGTCACCAAACAAAGGGTAGTTTAGTTTCCCTTCTCCATATTCATTCCTGAAAAATAAGCGAAAAGCATGTTTTCGAAACCAATCATTACGACTGTAACCACCACGAATTCGAAGACCTGCATCTATTTGAAATCCTTTTTCACCATTGGGGTAAATTAATTCGACGGATACAGGACGTTCCCATTCCTGTCCACGAGCTTCTGATGCATTAACATATATTCCCTTTTCAGTATCAAATAAGTTTTCGTTATTTGTAACAATTGAAAAAGTGGGTATTTCAAGTAAGGCATCATCAATAAGATTGGTATAACGTGGGTCATTCACTACATCAGGATCGATAAGCAAATCTATTTCTTGACCATTCACATTTTCGCCCTCTGGCCAATCGTGTCCCGGATATTCAATTTGGTCCTTTACCTTATTCACAAATAAATAAGTACGAGTCGCAATTGGACTATAATAGTATCCTTCTTTTTTTGCTGAAGTGCGCAAAACAACACCAGGCGTTTTTCCTCTGTTTTCAGTACTTTCAGGATCAATTGTTATGGAAAGAGGGGAAATTCCTATTTGTACGGTTTCTGAGCTTGTAGGATCACTTCCATCCAAGGTATAATAGATTTGCATTCCCTGTAATGTTGTTGAAATGGTTACTTCGAACGGATTGTTGTAGTAACCTCTGTCTACTGAAATTTTAGGTTTATCGGCAGGGAAAAGTACATTGTCATTTCCACTACCATTTCCACCTTCGCCAACCAATTCTGCTGTCGCAAACAAACTGGGGTTTTGCCATGATTGATCAATGGTTGTAAACCAACTTAGTTTATTATCTCGCTCGGCACCATCATCATCGTCTTGAATATGTACATCAAAACCTAATAATTCTCCAGATTTCGGGTTATTTAAACCTAAGGTAGCCCATGGCATTTTAATTTCAAGGATATAACCAGTTTCAGTATCAGCAATAGTAAATTGGAAGTTATCTATTGGTCCATTGTTGTTTATTGTTTGGTTGCCCCAGGCAATTGTATATTGATAATCGGTAGCATCGTAAGAAGATAGTTTATCATTGTTGATATCGATATATATTTCAATGGCATCGTCCTGATAATCATTACTTGAGTCGTTTACCTTTGTGTCGTCGTTTACCTCAACTAACACATACAAATTTTCAGTATCCCATGCCGATTTGAAAAAAGCAGAGAAATCGGAGGTTGTTGTCGATCCTCCCAGTAAGCTATTTTCTATTGAAATTGCATTTATAGAATTCCATGAAGCATCTACAATTCCATCAATTATTGGAGCTGTAGTGACCGAATTAATGCTTAAATCAATATAGGATTCAATTAATTTTATTGTAGCGAACAAACTAGGATTTCTCCATGATTCATCTGAATTGCCATACCAGCAAATTTTATTTTCACGACTACCTCCATCATCGTCATCATGTATTTGCACATCAAATCCAATCTCGACTCCTTTACTTGGATTATTTTGAGCTAATGTTATCCAAGGGAATTTTACTTCAAGGGTATATCCCGTTGAAGTATTTTTTATTTTAAATTCAACGTTTTCTAATGATCCTCGTGAAGTAGTTGCAACTTCATCATTCCATCGGAACACGTATTGATAATCGTCGTCTCCATTTATTTGGAGCTTATCGTTATTGATATCAAAATAGACCTCAACGGCATCATCCTCCCAAAGGGAATTCTCGCTATCATTAGAATATGAATCATCTTTTACTTCAACCAAAAGATAAAAGTTATCGGCATCCCACAAAGCTTTAAACTTTGCTGAAAAGTCTGACTCACTAACTTCATTGCCAATTACTAAATTATTAAGACTGCTACTAGCAACTTTGCTCCAGACTTCATCAACATTTCCATCAATAATAGGAGCCGTTTGGGTTATATTTATCTCTAGATCGGCTTGTGATAAACTTATTTTAGAAAACAATATGGCAAACAGAAAGAATACTAAAAAAATAATTTTTTCAGGCATAATACAAGCTTAATAATTATCAAATACCAGTTAACACAAACATATATAACATAATTCAATTATCATGATAAATGGATTTATAACATCTTTTTATTTCTCCTTCGATTCATAAACACAAAAAAAGGTCACTCGTATTGAGCAACCTTTCTTTTAATTTTTAAAATCATTTATGCTACGGACTGACCAATTAATATGGCAACAAGAAGAGCAAGAATTGCGTACAATTCAGGGAATACAGCCATAATTAAGCTAATACTGAAGACGTTGTGCCCAGCACCTAATCCGGCTATTCCGTTTGCTGTAACCTGTCCTTGACGTAAAGCCGAGAAAAGAGCGACAACACCTAAGCCAAGTCCGGCACCTAAAACAGCGCCAGCTTGAAGCCATGAAATTTCAGCAGTTAAAAGTGGAGCTAACATAAAGTATCCAACAAATCCGTAAATTCCTTGTGTACTGGGAAGGGCTCCTAATAACAAATACTGACCAAAAGAGCTTTCGTTCTTTTTCATGGCACCAATGGCAGCGCTACCGCCAAACGAGAGTCCAAATGCACTTCCCATTCCCGATAATCCCACCATTATTCCAATTCCGATGTAAGCTAAAACAATAGGTTCCATAATTATTTATTTTTTATTAATATTTTCATTTTACTACCTCCTTAAAAGGAGTGTATTTTTTACCACCACCTTCGAATCCGGTGTTTTTATAAAATTCAACAAAGGTTAAACGCAATGGATGTACAAATGAGCCCAATGCAGCCATAAAGAAATTGATGGAGTGTCCAACCAATAGAATTAGAATGGTGAACACTACACTTAATACAGGAATATCACCTGTTAAATCAAATGCCAACTGGTTAAACACACTACCTAAAACAGCACTTGAAAGCCCTAAAGCAAACAAACGAATGTAGGAAAGTACATCACCTAATAAGCCAGTAAGCGTTCCATAAGTATCCCATAGTCCAAGTCCGAAATTGAGGAAAATGTTTTTACCTGGAGAATTAAAAAATAACACTAATATTCCACCTAGACCACCAAAACCAATCATTAGGTATTTGGCCAATTCTGGTTTGATAATTTCTTGTTTCGATAAACCAAATGAAGTGCCAACTCCAACAATAATTATTATCCAACCAATGGTTGAAAGTGCATACTTAATCCCATCAATCTTAATGGCACGAGCGGCTTTTAAGCACATTCCAAATACAATTTGAATTAATCCCAGTGCAATTGAGAAATACATCAATTGATTTTGATCGAGTATAATTGATTGGAAGGTGGATAGCCAGTTGAAATTCAAATCGATTAGCATTATTCCAAAAATAGTACCACCCAATAAACCCATAATAACGGTTGCAACTCCAAAAAGGAATCCAAGTGTCCAAACTGGTTTCATGTTGGGTTTGGCTTTGGCTCTTAAAATAAGTGTAGCCAACATGATAATAATACCATATCCTGCGTCGCCCAAACAAAATCCGAAGAAGAGCATAAAGAAAGGCGCAAAGAAAGGGGTTAAATCTATCTCGCGGTAACTAGGTAAAGAATACAACGATCCGACTAATTCGAATAGTTTCGTAAAAGCATTGTTCTTTAAGAGAATTGGTACATTGTCTTTTTTCGAAGGTTTACTTTTAACGAAATAAGTTCCGCTTTCTTGAAGTTGAAGAATCAATTCGTCCTCTTTATCTTCAGGAACCCAACCTTCAATAATATTTAGTTTCTCGTCGGCTTCTTTTGATACTTGTAGTTCAACCGTTTTAAAGTCAATTATGCCTTGGGTACTTTCAATTTTACGGGTTAAAATAGGAATGGTTGTAGCCGCAATTGTATTTAACTCATTATTGATAGATTCAATTTCGTTTATTAAAATTTCCTTTTGCTTTGAAAGCACAGGAATACTTGTTTTAGGAAGTGTCAACAGATCAGCTTGTATATCTGGAGTTGTATTTGAATCAGTAACTATTATAAAAGAGATGGCTGATTTGTTTGCTTTTATTTCGAAAAGGTTGAACTGTTCGTTCCAGTTTTTATCGTATTTCGAAGGATTGCAAGTAAAGAAATG
>JAQIBQ010000251.1 GCA_027859005.1 Prolixibacteraceae bacterium
ATCACACACATCGCTTTTTTGTAAAAAAAAATAAATTAGTAATTGAAAATACAGACGGTGATATTATTAAATACTTGCAAAAAAATGTTTATAACTTTTTATCATTTTAATTAAGCGTATGGCAATAATAAAACAAGATGCATTCACTTACAGCCTTGCATTTCGTTACTATTTAATCAAAAAACGCAAGCATATTTAAAACTATTAACTGATAAAAAACAGTAAAGGAGATACTCGAAAAGTGTTTTTCCTTTTCTGAAAAAAATATATTTCATTGGGTTCCCATTGGATGTGGTTAATTTTCGAGAGAAATACAAAACAAAATCAATTCAGTCTGTTATTCTAGGGAATTACACCTCGCTCCTTGCGTTTTATACCTTGCTAGCATGATTTTAAGGTCTGATCCAATTCTGTCCTAAATAAATTTGGTACTTCGCCCAAAACCCGACTTCCTTTTTTTACAAAATATTATTGCACCGTTCTGCAAAATTCAAGCAAGCTTGATTCTGCTTTCTCTTTTCGCAATAAATGTTCTTGATGACACTAAGGTGGGCTTGCTGCCATCTTCCTAGGAAATTTCGTGTCGCTTTCTGGGCAAAGTAACTTCCACTTGCTAATCGGGTCCACACAGGGTACAGGTGTTTCCCAGGGTTTCGACGGATGACTATAACATTGGGGTGGATAGTATCTTAATAATACTATTTTAAAAACAAGAAAAGGAATAGCAAATTGTTGCTATTTCACAATACGCCTATAATTAAGTTGTATCTCTCCGAAGTTAACAAGTAAAGATAGTTTGCATTTTGAAACGTTCAAGTAGTTTATAGATTGTGCTATCGATTAATCATTTATCTCAGAAATATCTTTTTACCTCTAAAATTATTTTATCAAAAACAATAAAGTCAGCATAGAATTTATGTGGTAACACTGTCTCTTTGTAGTTTACAACAGATTATTTTTCCCTTTTTTGATTGTAATATATGGTATTCTATACCTCCATGCAGATTCCTATGATTCTGTAGCTTTCTGTTTTGTAAATAATATTTGTTATATCAATACAATTCGTGGCTTTATTATCTAGTTACTGGTTAAAACCCTGCAGTTTGCTTTCAGCTATTTTCAATTTATTGCAGTTACTTTAGTTTCTATAACTATTGAATCAAAGATTAATAGGTATTAGATTCTAAACATTAGAATTTTTTTTTAATCTAGAGTCTAGTGTCTAATATATAAACTCCATATTTTCATGAATTTCATTCATCTTTTAAACCTATGTATTTTCAATGCATAGTGGTTTAGTTTGTTAATTCAAGATATAGTCTGGTAAAATTTACACTTGTGTTTTACTACTCAACCCAAATGTTAAACTGATCCATTTTTAGGGTATATGTATCATCTTCAGGGAGTAGTATTTTAAGCCGATAAGTAGCATAAGAAAAAACCTTTGAACTTATAATTATCTTTTGGAATGTTATTCCATGTACTTGGGATTTGAGTATATTTTATCCTTTTCGGGATATTCGAATTTGAAAAATCTTTTGGTTCTAATAATTGTTTCCAATAAAATTCCGATTCTCCCTTTAATCCGATTAATGTTTGAATTCCAAAATCGATTTTACTTAGGTTAAAAATACTTGGTTCATTATCCAGTTTTTGATTCGTATAAATTAAGGGTTGATGTTTCGATTGGTAGAAGACAAGTAAAACGATAAGAATGAAGAAAGTTGAAAATGAAATTATGGCTTTCTTTTTTTATATATTATAGCATTGTTTGTTGGTGTATCGAATTTTGAACTTCAATATAGTAAATATACACAAAGGTTGAATAATAGTACCACTGAATGTAATCATCAGAGATTGAACATTTGCTCAAATAAATAGTTGTAACAATAAATTTGAAATCATAACTAGAGGAAATGTTAGGTGAGTATTTATTTTTAAGACCTTAGACTACTTTATATCCTTTGAGTACTTTAGGCAAAGTAAAATTGTATCTTTGCACAAATTTTTTAAACGATTATGGCTGAGACCAATTTTGTAGATTACGTAAAAATATACTTTAAGTCGGGTAACGGTGGACCTGGTTCGCACCATATGCGACGTGAAAAATTTGTGGCTTTTGGTGGCCCCGACGGTGGAGATGGTGGTCGTGGTGGTCACGTTATTCTAAGGGGTAATGCTCAAATGTGGACTTTACTTCATTTGAAATACCGAAAACATATATTTGCGGGTCATGGTGAATCCGGTGGCGGACAAACAAGTACAGGAGGCGATGGCGGTGATATCATACTTGAGGTTCCATTGGGAACAGTGGCACGAGATCCTGAAACGAACGAAGTTATTTTCGAAATAACCGAAAATGGTGAAGAACAAATACTAATGCAAGGTGGAAAAGGCGGTCTTGGAAATGTACATTTCAAATCGTCAACCAATCAAACTCCAAGATATGCTCAACCGGGTGAAGAATTAAAGGAAGGCTGGCGAATTTTAGAATTAAAAATATTGGCTGATGTTGGATTGGTTGGGTTTCCAAGTGCTGGGAAATCAACTTTATTATCGGTGGTTTCAGCAGCAAAACCCAAAATTGCCGATTATCCTTTTACTACACTTGTACCAAATCTTGGTATTGTAGGTCATCGCGAAAGTCAATCGTTTGTAATGGCAGATATTCCTGGTATTATTGAAGGGGCTCACGAAGGCAAAGGACTTGGACTTCGTTTCTTGCGTCACATCGAGCGTAATTCAATGCTTCTTTTTATGGTGCCTGCCGATAGTGAAGATCATTTGAGGGAATACAGTATTTTATTGAGTGAATTGGAAAAATACAATCCAGAATTACTCGATAAAGAAAGGTTGGTTACTATTTCTAAATCGGATATGTTGGACGATGAACTCATGGAAGAAATACAGAAAGAATTTGTTGATGTTCCAGTAATGTTTTTCTCATCAATTACCAATTTAAATATTCAACAACTGAAAGATAAAATCTGGCATATGCTAAATGCCTAAGTCGTTACCTGGTATGAATGCCGAGTTGAGACTAGGGATTATTCTAATAAATGCTAAATTCATAATTTTTAATTGTTACTTATACATTTTCAAGTAGTTAAATATGGCACTTTTGAATTGGTTAAATAATATCGACACTCAAATGTTGTTAGGTGTAAATGGAAATCACTCCGATTTTTTCGATGCCTTTTTTACTTTTTTCACCAGTAAAGAAACTTGGTTCCCTTTTTATGTCTTGTTACTCGTTGTCGTTTTTTCTAAGTATAAATTGAAAGGGATTTGGGTTATTCTTACTATTATACTTGCAATTGTTTTAAGTGATCAAATTTCTGTATTTATTAAAGATGCGGTTCAACGACTTAGGCCCTCACATGTGGCATCACTCTACGGAGAGCTAAATTTACCCATTGGAAAGAGAGGGAGTTATGGTTTTGTTTCTTCACATGCATCAAATTCTTTTGCTTTAGCAGTTGTAATAAGCATGCTTTCAAAAAGCAAACGCATTGCAATCGCCATGTTGGGTTGGGCTATCTTGGTCGCCTACTCTAGGGTTTATGTTGGCGTTCATTTTCCTTTTGATGTAATAACTGGAGCTATACTTGGTGGATTAATTGGATGGGGAATGGTTGAATTATTAACCCTGTTCGATAAACAATTCTTTCGGAAAAAAATAATGATGACAGGTGCCTGGAACTCAAAAGAATCAATACCAATTCTATTGTCGCTTCTTTTTATTTCTGTAACAATTTTGGTGCTAGCTAAACTAATTGGTCAGTATTATTAATCTGAACCTTTTTATGTCTCACCTCAATAGCATTTATTTGCTCCAGATCGAAGAAGGAAATCTTCGTTTAGCAAAGTTAAATCGAAACCTTTGGATATTCTCGACTTTTCGCTTTACCTTGTTTTTATCGACTTTCGTTTCGTTTTATATTATATATCCACTAAGTTCATTTTGGGGGGGTATTGCCCCAATTTTATTGTTTATTCTTTTCTTGTTTTTTGTAAAGAAGTATCAGAATGTAAAACGATTGAAGCAATTTGAGACCATTAAAATTGCAATAAATCAAAACGAACAGAAAGCTTTAAATCATAAGTTTGCACACTTCAAGTCAGGCGACGAGTTTGTAGATCCTCATCACATGAATTCCTACGATTTGGATTTGTTTGGAGAAGGCTCGATGTTCCAGTTTCTTAATAGAACTGTTACTCCGAAGGGAAAATCGAAACTCGCATCGACTTTACAAAAACCGATACTCGATTCTGTTGAATTGGAAAAGCATCAGGAGCTTATTAAAGAGTTAGCGTTGAAGCTAAATTGGCGTCATAATTTTTCGGCCAATGGACAAATGTATGCCGAAGATGAATTAGAAAACAACCTGTTTCAAGATTGGGAAAATCAGCAGTTTACTTTGCGAACATTAAAAATGACGAAATGGTTGGTTGTTGTTTTGCCCTTAATTGGAATTCTATCTATATTGTTCTGGATATTTATTGGCAATTCTATAATTTTCACACTTTCAGTTGTGCTTCAACTTGTTCTGTGGTATACCGAGAGCCAGAATATTAAAGTGATTTATAGTCAGTTTGGTAAGCGAGTTAAACTCCTTCAGAAATATGGAATACTGCTTAAATATATTGAAGATGAAAATTGGCATTCTGTTTTAGGAAAGCAAAAAGTAAATCAGCTTAGAGAAAATGGTTTGCCTTCAGAGGAAATTGAAAAACTGAAGAAAATAATTTCAGTTTTTGATAATCGTAATAATTTCATTTTTGGAATTATATTGAACTTGGTTTTTTTATGGGACATTTGGTGTTCTTTTCGCTTGATTAAATGGCACAATCGTAATCAACAAAATTACGGCATGTGGATGGATGTGATTTCTTTTTTCGACGCTAATAATTCACTCGCAAATTATGCTTATAATCACCCTGATTATTGTTATCCTGAGTTTTCCACCGGGCAATTTGAATTTAAATCGGTGCAGATGGGGCATCCTTTGATTCAACCCAAAAAAATGGTTTCAAACGATTTCGAATTGGCAGGTTTGCAACAAACAATTATTGTAACTGGTGCCAATATGAGTGGCAAAAGCACCTTTTTGCGAACGCTTGGAGTGAATATGGTTATTGGTATGAGTGGAGCACCAGTTTGTGCAAGGAAATTGACGTTTAAGCCCATTGAAGTATTTTCGAATATGCGTACAACAGATTCTTTGTTTGATGATGAATCTTACTTTTTTGCCGAATTAAAACGTCTGCAATCTATTCTCGAGGAAGTTGATAAAGGTCGGGAATTACTTATTATTCTTGACGAAATTTTAAAAGGAACCAATTCGGTCGATAAGCTTTATGGCTCTCAGAAGTTGGTGCAACGTCTTATTCATCAGAATACAACAGCAATTATTGCTACGCATGATTTAAAACTTACCGAAATAGAAAAGGACTTTCCGAATAAAGTGCAAAATAAATGTTTTGAAATTACAATTGATAACGATGAAATGAAATTTGATTATCATTTACGAAACGGTATAACAACTGTAATGAATGCAACATTTTTAATGAAAAAAATGTGGATAATTAAGTGATGAGTACTTAAGGCTGAAATGCTAATTGTTAATTTAGTTTTTAGTTATGCCGATCTGCATTACACCCAATTTTACTCCTTCAATTCTTTAGTTCTTCAACTTGTAGTTTACCCCAAATCCGAAATTTGCAATTACGTTGATGGGATCAAAAATACAGTAAGTAGATATTCCTAGGTTTTTATTCTTTGGATAGAAGGCATATTCAAAGTGAGGTACAATTGGTAAGATTGTGTATTCCCATTTTTTATTGGCTGACTCTTTTAGATATTCAACTGGAAGATAGCCATCGAGGACAAACCACGATTTACGTATAAATAGACCTGGCCCAACGGCAAAAGTCAGCCTTTGCTTTTTGCTTTTTATAAAATCGTATCCAATGCTTATTCCCGTTCCGTATGATTTTTTAAGAGCACAGTCGGCCTGAAAGGTCTGTATCAAATCAATTGACCAACGCCCTTTGAGTTGTTTCCTGTATTGCAGAGCAGCTCCAATATTTATCACAAACAATCCATTTTTATCAAGTTTTAGAGGCATAAGTGAAGCATTTTTATCGCCTGGAATATGCATGGTTAAACCGCAAACATAAATCCCAACTTGATCTTGGCTATATCCCTTATTTGATAAAAACAGCAGGGGGAATAGAATGATGATTATAATATGTTTCGCATTTGTACGCAAAAGGATCATTTTTTTTGAGAAGTTTTTATTTTATTCAAATATAATCAAGGAAATGTATTTTGATGATATCAAGCAATTAATTATTAGCTCGGAAGCCTATTGATAAAAGGATTAGCTTTGAAAAAACCATCTCGATATTTTTATTAAAATTTGTATTGTTTGTAGCTTTAATGGTTTTTTTATAAAAAATCATATTCTAAATGAACAATTTGTATTTATAATAACTTTAAAATAAGACTATTTAATTCAACATAGAACAGATGATCGATGTAATCTATTCTGTCGGCACTAAAATATTAAATGTAGTGTACACAGGTGAGGTGAAGCTAGAAGATGTTATTGATTATATTGAAGCAACAGAAAAGAATGCAATTTATCCAAGAGTGCTGAAAATATTATCTGTTGCCACAAACGCCTTTTTCGTTTTTGAGCCTGAAGATCTTCAGGCAATAGTTGATGCGAACAATAAGTCACTCAAAAATTACAATCAAATTATAGATGCAATTGTTATTGCTAGTCCAAATGAAACTGCATTATCAATTTTGTATAAAGAGTTAGCACTGAATCCTAATTATAAATTCAAAATTTTCTCTTCAAGAGATTCTGCTCGATATTGGTTACTAAATCAAGAATGATTTTTTAAATTAGATACTCTTTTTATTCCTTCCTTTCTCAGTCTAAAGCATTCGCCATATTGCAAATCTCAGATTTAAGTTATTAACTATTAGCTGTAAAGCTTGTTGATAAAAGGATTCGGACAACATTGCCCTTTTGGTTATATTTGTGGGGATTTGGATAATCTTCTAACGGCAGTAGTTGTTTTGTTATCCATTTTTTCTCACAATTGTTCAACATTATTATGTCGCAACAAACTAATTATACTGAAGATTCAATAAGAACCCTCGATTGGCAAGAACACATAAGACGCCGGCCAGGAATGTACATCGGTAAGCTGGGCGATGGATCGCTGGCTGATGATGGTATTTATGTTTTATTGAAAGAGGTGATTGATAACTCCATCGATGAATTTATGATGGGGAATGGAAAAAAAATTGAAGTAAACGTAACCGATGCAGAAGTATCGATAAGAGATTACGGACGAGGAATCCCACTTGGTAAGCTCGTTGATGTTACTTCTAAAATGAATACTGGAGCAAAATATGATTCCAAAGTTTTCAAAAAATCGGTAGGATTAAACGGTGTCGGTATTAAGGCTGTTAATGCTTTATCCGATAAGTTTATAATCCGTGCCATTCGTGAAGGTGAAGTTAAGGAGGTTGAGTTTAGCTGTGGTGTTAAAACGAGGGAAGAGAAAGTAGTGAAAACCGATGAAGGAAACGGTACACATGTAGTTTTTAAACCCGATACTTCAATTTTCAATAGCTATCACTACATCAACGATTATATATCGTCGATGATGAAAAATTATACCTTCTTAAATGCGGGTTTAGTTATTGAATTCAATGGTGAGAAATTCATTTCAAAAAATGGATTACTTGATTTGTTGAATGAAAACATGGACAGTGAATCCATTTATCCCGTAATTCATTTGAAAGGTGAAGACATTGAAGTTGGATTGACACATGGGAATCAGTACGGCGAAAATTATTACTCATTTGTAAACGGACAGCATACAACTCAAGGAGGAACACACCTCGTAGCATTTCGTGAAGCAGTAGTTAAGACAATTCGCGATTTTTACAAAAAAGATTTTGACGCATCTGATATTCGTGCCTCAATTATCGCTGCAGTTAGTATTAAAGTTGAAGAACCTGTTTTCGAATCGCAAACAAAAACAAAATTAGGCTCTAAAGATATTGGTCCAAATGGCCCGTCGGTTCGTAATTTCATAGTGAACTTTATCCAAAAAGAACTAGACAATTACTTACATAAGAATTCCGAAGTTGCAGAAGTTTTATTGAGAAGAATTGTTGAGTCGGAACGCGAACGTAAAGCAATATCAGGCATAAAAAAATTGGCAAAGCAACGTGCAAAAAAAGCCAATTTGCACAACAAAAAATTACGTGATTGTCGCGTCCATTTCAATTCTAAAAAAGAAAACAAATACGAATCAAGCATTTTCATTACAGAGGGTGATTCTGCAAGTGGATCAATAACTAAAAGTCGGGATGTAAATACTCAGGCCGTTTTTAGCTTACGTGGTAAGCCACTTAATTCTTATGGTTTAACTAAAAAGGTTGTTTACGAAAACGAAGAATTCAATTTATTACAAGCTGCTTTAAACATTGAAGAAGGTATAGATGAATTGCGCTACAATAAAGTAATAGTTGCTACCGATGCCGATGTTGATGGCATGCATATTCGCTTGTTGTTGCTAACTTTCTTTTTGCAGTTTTTCCCCGACTTGGTTCGGAAAGGGCATTTATACATTCTGCAAACTCCATTATTTCGTGTTCGAAACAAAAAGAAAACTTATTACTGTTATTCGGAGGAAGAAAAGAAAAAAGCAATGTCAAAATTAGGAGTGAATCCTGAGATTACTAGATTTAAGGGCTTAGGAGAAATCTCTCCCGATGAATTTAAAGTGTTTATTGGCGAAAAAATACGCCTTGAACCTGTTACCCTTCACAAGGGCGATTCTGTAAAACAATTGCTCGAATTTTATATGGGTAAGAATACACCTACCCGGCAAGAGTTTATCATCAATAATCTCTATGTTGAGAAAGATGAAGTGTAATTAGTGTGTAACAACAAGCCAGTAAAAAGTTTCAACTATCAGGAACATGACCGAAGAAATTAATATACAACCAGAAGAAGCACCAAAAGGAGAAGACAAGCGTGAATTGAAATACTTAGGAGGTATGTATCAATCATGGTTTTTGGAGTATGCATCTTATGTAATATTAGAACGAGCAGTACCCTATGTAAACGATGGCTTAAAGCCCGTTCAACGACGCATTATGCATGCAATGAAAGAGATGGACGATGGACGATTCAATAAAGTAGCAAACATTATTGGACAAACCATGCAGTATCATCCACATGGCGATGCTTCAATTGGCGATGCATTAGTGCAGCTGGGACAAAAAGAATTATTGATTGAAGCACAAGGAAACTGGGGAAATATTCTTACAGGCGATCGTGCAGCAGCTCCTCGTTATATCGAAGCTCGTTTATCAAAATTTGCATTGGAGGTAATTTTCAATCCAAAAACAACTCAATGGCAATTGGCTTACGACGGAAGAAAACGTGAACCAGTAACACTTCCCGTAAAATTTCCATTATTATTGGCACAAGGTGTTGAGGGCATTGCAGTTGGATTATCTTCTAAAATACTACCACATAATTTTAATGAACTGATCGATGCCGCAATTCTTCACCTAAAAGGTAAACCTTTTGAATTATTTCCCGATTTCCCAACAGGTGGAATGGTAGACGTTTCTAAATACAACGATGGTAAACGTGGTGGCAATATTAGAGTTCGTTCTAGAATTGAAAAGGTCGATAATAAAACACTTTGTGTTACTGAATTGCCCTACGGAAGAACAACTTCCAGCTTAATTGAGTCTATTATTAAAGCCAACGATAAAGGTAAAATAAAAGTCAAGAAAATTGACGACAATACTTCCGATAAAGTTGAAATTCTAATCCACTTATCACCTGGTATTTCTAGTGATAAAACCATTGATGCATTGTATGCTTTTACCGACTGTGAAATCTCCATATCGCCTAATACGTGTATTATTGAAGACGATAAACCCTATTTCATTGGAGTAGGTGATGTATTGCGTAAAAATGCAGAACAAACTGTTGATCTACTCAAGCTTGAACTTGAAATAAGGAAAAAAGAATTAGAAGAGTCGTGGCACTTTGCATCTCTTGAAAAGATATTCATTGAAGAGCGAATTTATAAGGATAAGGAGTTCGAAGACAGCAAGAATATGGACGAAGCGATTGATCATATCGACAAACGGCTAGATCCATGGAAACCAAAACTCCGTCGTGAAATTAAGCGCGAAGATATCCTTAAGTTGATGGAAATACGAATGGCTCGTATTCTGAAATTTAACAAAGAAAAAGCGAATAATCATATATTGGCAATTGAAGATGAAATTGCTGAGATATTAGCCAATATTGAAAATATAATTCCTTATACTATTGCTTATTATAAACGAATTAAAAGCAAATACGGCAAGGGGAAAGAACGGAAGTCAGAACTTCGAAATTTCGAGAATATTGTAGCGTCTAAAGTTGTTGTTGCCAACGAAAAACTATATGTCGATTATGACGAAGGTTTCATAGGAACAAGCCTTAAAAAATCGGAATATATATGCGAATGTTCAGATATCGATGATGTGATTGTATTTCGAAAAGATGGAACTTACTTTGTTAGTAAAATATCGGATAAAGCATTTATTGGGAAAAACATATTGCATTTGGCCATATTCAAAAAGAACGATAAACGTACCATATATAACTTGGTATATCGAGATGGACGAGGTGGCGCGACTTTCATGAAGCGTTTTGCAGTGAGTAGTGTTACGCGTGATAAAGAGTACGACATGACTCAGGGTACTGCCGGTTCGCGTATTATGTATTTTAGTGCAAATCCAAATGGTGAGTCTGAGGTGCTTAGAGTTACACTTAAGCCTAAGCCTCGGTTGAAAAAGTTGATTTTCGAAATTGACTTAGGTGAGTTAACCATTAAAGGACGACAGTCGAGAGGTAATGTAGTAACCAAAAACGATGTGTATAAAATTGCCTTGAAAGAAAAAGGCGCATCTACTTTAGGGGGAAGAAAAATATACTTCGATCCTGATGTAAAAAGATTAAATGCTGACAAACGTGGAGAATTCTTAGGAGAATTCTTGGGTGAAGATAGAATATTAGTAGTAACAAAATCAGGCGATTTTGAACTGTACAATTTCGATCTCGAAAGTCACTTCTCTGATGATATTTTAGTTATTGAAAAATTTAATCCCCAAAAAACAATTAGTGTAGTTTATTGGGATTCCGATCACAAACTTTACTACGTTAAGCGTTTCCAAATAGATGGTGACATGTCAATCAATCGTACTCAGAATTTTATTGGCGATAATCCCGAAAATAAATTGATAAGCTTAACGTGGGTACATTACCCTCGTTTAGAGTTAGAATTTGGAGGTAAAAATAGCGAACGTGAAAATGAAATTATTGAAGTTTCTGAATTTATTGCCGTAAAGTCTTACAAGGCAAAAGGGAAAAGGTTATCAGCTTTCCAAGTGAAAGATGTGAAAGAAATTGAACCAATAGTAAAGGATGAAGATGAACATGAACCGCCTTTGGATGAGGCAATTGAGGCAGATGAGCCTAGCACAGACGATATCCCTTTTGAAATTGATAGAGGAGATAAGAATGACGAAGATGATGAAAATCAAATGAAGTTGTTTGATTAAGTCTAATGTGAATATGTTTAGGTAATTGCAAACACATTTGTTTGTTTTTGAAATAGTATAAACAGAATAAAATTACCCCTTAGGGGATCTAGGGACAGTATAGATATGAGAATTTACCTAATTGGATATATGGGGAGTGGGAAATCAACGGTTGGACGTGGATTAGCAAAAGCATTAAAGTTAGATTTTATCGACATGGACGACTTTATTGAAGAGCGAAACTTTAAAAGTATACCTACAATATTTGCCGATGGTGGTGAGGAAGCTTTTCGTAAATTGGAACAAAAAGCGCTGATTGAATTATCGGAGTTTGAAAATGTTGTAATTGCAACAGGAGGAGGAGCACCTTGCTTTTTCGATAATATTGATGTAATAAAAAAAACAGGGAAATCGCTTTACCTGAAAGGTTCTCCTCGAATACTTGCCGACCGTTTGAAACAATCGAAAGTAGAACGTCCGCTAATCAAAGGAAAATCGTTTGAAGAGCTGGTTGAGTTTATCGATGAAACTCTAAATAAACGAGAGCAGTGGTATACACAGGCCGATGTGATCTTAGATTTCGACCACGACCTCTCAACAGCTGAAGTAAGTAAAGCCCTTAAGCTATAGTGTTGATTCTAAAATTATTTCAAGAAATCTGTAACAAATATTGAAACATTGTGTCTAATAGTTGCGTTATTATTCTGGAATAGAAAACAAACACAATTATTATGACACGACTTCACCTTTTTGGCCTAATTGCGATTTTTGTAATTAGTGCTTGTACTCCATCTGCAAAGTACAAAACCCTTCAAAAAACCGATGCAAACGGCTACACCTACGAAACGGTAGTTAACGATCCTTTAAACACAAGAATTTATACACTTGATAATGGATTGAAAGTTTACCTTTCGCCCAATGCCGATGAACCAAGAGTAAACTGTTTAATTGGTGTTCGTGCAGGATCAACATCCGATCCAAAAGAAACAACAGGTTTAGCCCATTACTTTGAACACATGATGTTTAAAGGTACTCCACGTTTAGGAACTACTAATTGGGAAGAAGAAAGTAAACTAATTGAACAAATTGAACAGCTCTACGAAAAGCATTTGGCAACCGATGACCCTATTGAGAAGAAAGCCATTTATAAAGAGATTGATGAACTCTCGAACGAAGCTGCAAAGTATGTTGCTACCAACGAATACGATAAGTTAATGTCGTCGATAGGAGCAAAGGGAACCAATGCAGGTACCTCATACGAATCAACAGTTTATATAAATGATGTGCCTGTTAATGAATTAGAGAAATGGGCAAAACTCGAAAGCGAACGTTTTCATGGTATTGTACTGCGTTTATTTCATACCGAATTGGAAACGGTTTACGAAGAATTTAACATGTATCAAGATCGTGATTCTGAAAGAGCATTTCATACTTTAATGAATTCATTATTTCCAAATCATCCTTATGGTCGCGATATTATTGGTTATCCTGAAGATATTAAGAATCCTTCGATGATAAACATACAAGAGTTCTATAAAACTTTTTATGTGCCTAATAATATGGCAATTGCTCTATCGGGCGATATCAACTTTGAAGAGACTATTCTTTTACTTGAAAAATATTTTGGCGATTTAGAATATCGTGAACTTCCTGAGCATGAGTCAATCGTTGAGGAACCCATTACTGAAGTTATTACGAATGATGTTGTTGGACCAGAACCAGAAAACGTAATGGTGGCTTTCCGTATGGGTGGCGTTGGATCAACTGATCAGGCTTATTGCGATGTGATTGACATGTTGATGAGTAATAGCCAGGCTGGTTTAATTGACTTGAATCTTGTTCAAGAGCAAAAGGTATTGTGGGCTGGTTCTTTCTATTATGCATTGAAAGATTATGGGTTACAAGCAATACAAGGTGCTCCACTCGAAGGCCAAACTCTCGAGGAGGTAGCTAAGTTAATGTTAGATCAGTTGGATTCTATTAAAGAAGGTAACTTCGATGAATGGTTAATTCAGGCTGTTATAAACGATATTAAGCTGAATAAAATTAGAGGTCAAGAAAGAAACGGTAGTAGAACCTATGAGTTGATGGGGAACTTTATCGATGGTCTTTCAAGAGAACAAGCCTTGTCGTACATGAATACCTTAGAAAGTATAACAAAGGAAGATATTATTGCATTTGCCAATGAAAAATATACCAATAATTATGTGGTTGTAAATAAACGACAAGGAGATAATGCTCAATTGGTGAAAGTTGAAAAACCTGAAATAACAGCTGTTCCTGTAAATCGTGATTTTCAGTCAGATTTTGCTAAAAAGTTTAAAGAAATGGAATCATCGGATGTTGAACCCGTTTTTATAAATTTTGAAGAGAAAATTGCAACTGAGGAATTACAAGCTGGATGTAATTATTACTACTTAAAGAACGAATCGAATGATATTTTTTCTTTACGCTACATAATTGAAATGGGCAGCTGGCACGATTTAAATTTTGAGTTAGCAGTAGGCTATTTGAAATTTCTTGGAACCGATAAATTCAATGCTCCCGATTTGCAAAAGGAATTATACAAGTATGGACTTGATATTGATGTAACAACTGGCGATGAACGCTCTTACATTACCATTCGTGGTTTGAACGAATCGTTTGAAAAAGGTGTTGAATTGCTCGAACACATTATTGCGAATGCAAAACCCGATGCGCAAGCATATGCCGATTATAAAGGTCGAATATTGAAAGATCGTTCCGATCAGAAAGCCGAACAGCAAACCATTCTTTGGCAAGCCATGTTCGACTATGGTGTTTATGGAACCGAAAGTCCCTTTAAAAATTTATTAAGCGAAGAGGAATTAAATGCAATTGATCCAGCGGTCTTAACTGGTTTGTTAAAGGACATGACTACTTTCAAGCATAATATATTTTATTATGGTCCTGCTGAATCTTCAAAAGTAAAAGCTGTGCTAAAAGCAATGCATAATTTGCCAGGCGAATTGGCTGATATACCTGCACCAAAGGAATTCAAACAATCTAACCCTGAAGGAAATAAAGTATATGTTGTTGATTTTGACATCAATCAGGCCAACATTCTAATGGTTAGTAATGGCGATGAGTTTAGTAAAGAAATGATGCCAATAGCTCGAATTTATAACGAATTCTACGGAAGTGGATTGTCGTCAGTAGTATTCCAGGAAATTCGCGAATCAAAGGCCTTAGCTTATTCTGCTTATGCTGGTTATCGTTCAGCTTCGAAACAAGGACGTCAGAATACCTTACTTGGCTATTTGGGAACTCAAGCTGATAAATTACCAATTGCCACTGAAACTTTACTTGATCTGTTAAACGAAATGCCAAAGGCTGAAAAACAATACGATATGGCTCGAGAAGCAATTGTGAAAAAAATAAATACCGAGCGTATTACAAAAGAAAATATTTTTTGGACATGGCAACGAAACATGGATCGTGGTATCGATTACGATATAAGAAAAGACGATTATGAAGCAGCTAAGTCAGTTACGATGGAAGAGTTTGAAAAATTCTTTAATACTAAAATTAAAGGACAAGATTTCACATTTCTTGTACTTGGGAATATTGACAATCTCGATAAAAAAGCATTAAAATCGTTGGGTGAAGTGAAAGAACTTTCCCTCGAAGAAATATTTGGCTATTAATCAATCAATTCGATAAAATAGAAAGAGAGGCTGTTCTGGTATTCAGAGCAGTCTCTTTTTTATTAGACCTAATCAGGTATAAGATCAATTCCTGTATAGTAGATATCAAATCCTCCTATACCGCCTGGGCGATTTGAAGAAAACAACAGCAGATCATTATTGTAGCCATGGGCTTTAGATGCAATGGCTCGGTATTCATCGAATTCACTATTTATAGGTGCTCCAAAATTAACGGGTTCGCTCCATGCATCATTTTCAAAAATCGAATAATAAAAATCGTATCCACCTAGTCCTCCAGGGCGATCGGAGCTGAAAACCATAAAATTACCGTTCACATTAGGGCATCGGTCGTTGTATTCGCTATTCACTGTTGTAATTAATTGTATTTCTTCTGTATTTAAGGAGGATAGAAATTCATACGATAGGCTCTTGTTGTTCAACGGAATTGAATAGATATCCATAGTGCCCAACGAATCGCTGCTAAATACCAAACTAAACAAATCGATATCGGGGTTATAAATATTTAATTCGTCAAAGGGAGGGTGGCTGGTATGGATCGATACGTATCCTTCATTAAAATTTGGATTCGATAAACAGGGAATCTCAATTGGTCCTTTAATTACTGAATCTGCGGCAATTTCATCAAAGCGATGTTCGTAGGGTTTATCATAAAAAATAAATTGAACATCATTTGTTCCCTTTTTATTACTCGAATATAGTAGGTAAAAGTTTCCGTTGTAGAAGAAGGAATAGGGTCCGTATTCGTCAAATGAAGTTTTTGTTTGAGTAAGCAAATAATCAAGGTGCTGAAATTCGTAACTTCTATCTAACACTTCGTAGAATTTTCCCGATGTTTTGCTCCAGTCAAAAGATATGAATCTGGATATTAGATCAAACTGTTCACCTCTGGAATTTCGATTCGAAGCAAAAAGTAATAGATGGTCACTGGTAATAAATGGAAGGTCCATGTTAATGTCATCATAGCTACTGTTAACACTTTCAAGGTTGATAATTTCTGTTGGAAACCAGGCATTAGGATAGTATTTTTTGGAATTGCCAAATGGGCAGGCATAAAATATAAATAAAGAAATAAGTAGTACTGGAATGAAAATAAGCTTCTTCATGGTAAGATTTGTTTAGTTTTTAGCTAAGATAGTGAAGCAAGAGAAAAGTTGCGTCAGAAGATTTGTTTTATCAAAAAAAAATAGAAATGAATGAATTTAAGTTCTTAATTTATTTTTTAACGACGCTATTTAATAGCGAATATTTTTTCGCATTCAGACTATATTCTTTTTAAATAACACCGTCCATGCTTTCTGGTTTCAGTAATTTGCGATTATCTCTTAGTTCATATATAGCGCATAGAGATTTTTTTTAACCTTAAAAGAGATTGGGACTTTGAAAGCTGAACTACAATAACACATTCCCATTGTTCTGCTATAGTTGATTTTATTTTACTCATTCTTTCGATATTTAATTACTTTAGACGCTTTATTAATCAACATTCGATATTGCCATAACGGTTAGTGGTTTCTCCAAGGCTTATCAACAGGTTGCATTATACCGCGATTGTGAATTGCGTTGGATGTGATATGTATATTTTTATTTATACAGCTGTTGCTATAATTCTGTTTATTCCATTTTTATCCCGGAAAGTGATATTCATCTTAATCACACACAACGCAAAACTCATGAAAAAAGTTTCTACTAAACTTCTCTTATTACTTATTTTATCACTCATTTCAACAGTAAAGCTAATAGCACAAGAAATTGAACAAACAGGAATCTCCGCAATTCTGGAAGTTCAGCAATACAATAGAGCGATACACATTATGGCCATGTTGTTAATTGGATTTGGCTTTCTAATGGTATTCGTGAAAAAATATGGACGTTCAGCCATTACTTCAACATTCTTATTGGTAAGCGTATCAATCCCATTGTATTTAAGCATTAAGGGACTTGGGTTTTTTGAAGAGCGTAAAGAAATAGAACAATTTATTTTGGCTGAATTTGGAGCCGCAAGTTTATTGATAGCAACTGGTGCACTATTGGGGCGAATTAAAATGTACCAATACATTATTCTTGGATTGCTTTTTATTCCCTTCTATATTTTTAATGAACTGGTTGTCGTAGAAGATCATTTTAATTTTGTAGGTACAATTGCCGATACAGGAGGCTCAATTGTGATACATGCTTTTGGAGCAATTTTTGGAATCTCAGCAGCTGTTGTTTTAACGAAAAAGGAACATATGAAAATACCTATACTTTCTGATTTTACTTCGGATAGATATTCGTTGTTGGGCAGTATGGTACTTTGGGTATTTTGGCCGAGTTTCTGTGCTGCTTTAGTACCTGTTGAAGCTATTCCTGCAACCGTAGTAAATGTTTTCATTGCGCTCTGTGGTTCAACGCTCGCAACGTATATCGCTTCGGTTTCAATCAGAGGTAAAATAAATGTGGCTGATATTGCTAATGCTGCTCTTGCTGGTGGTGTAGCAATTGGGGCAACCTGTGATTATGCAACCCACTTTGAAGCCATGATTATTGGAGTAATTGCCGGTGCTTTATCAACTGTTGGTTTTGCTATTCTTCAAGAGAAACAAGAGAAATTCCATAAGATTATTGATACTTGTGGTGTGACCAACCTACACGGCATACCAGGTATTTTTGGAGGGCTTGCAGCTATTGTTGTTGTAAATGGCATTGATGTTGGTGCACAATTGAAAGGTATCGCAATCACCATTATACTAGCAATAGTAGCTGGTTTAATATCGGGTAAAATAATTTCTTTCTTTGGAACTCCGAAAGAAGTTTATAACGACGAAATTGAGTTTGAATAATAACTCTAATAATCTAGAGTTATCTCGAACATATAAAAAGAATTTGTATTAATAAGCAAAGAGACTGTTCTTAAAGGATGGTCTCTTTGTTATACTAGTATTTGGTTTTGTCCATTATAAATCATTTTTAGATTTATGTTTGAAAATTTTGTGTTCGTGAAGATTAATAACGGTATATTTTAAATAGGAGGCTGTTTTATAGGCAATAATGCATAGCTGTTGACATTCTATAAAGTCTATTCAACTTGTGATTTGTTCCTGCGATAGTATTCAATATCTGAAACTTTTATTCATGGCAAAACCTCTTCTC
>JAQIBQ010000215.1 GCA_027859005.1 Prolixibacteraceae bacterium
GGATATACGGATGCATTTGGAAGCGATTCTTTGAATTTAATACTTTCACAGAAACGTTCTGATGCCGTTACCGAATATTTAAAAGCAAATATGGAGGAGCTTAATGAAATGAATACTAATTCGGTAGGATTAGGCGAAAATAACCCGGTTGCCAATAATGAAACAAAAGAGGGGCGCAGGAAAAACCGTCGTATCGATATTATCATTAAACCAACGTTCTAGTTTATTTATTCTGGCACTTATTGTTACAAATCAGCAGGTCTGTTTGGCAATAATACCACTTTTTAAAAAGTAAAACTTAAATAATACAATCAAGAGTATTGTTGGCAAATTGTCAGACAATGCTCTTTTTTAAATCCCTTACTATTTTTTGTACGCATAAAAAGTACCAATGAAATGAATTCCTCAAAATGCTTGAATGGCAAAAATGGAAACGCTTAGAACGTAAAATGACAGTCAACAGGATGACTGGCCTTGCATTTGCTCTTAAGTATTTGCGTTATAGTGTATTTGCAACTATTGTATAAATAAAAATCCACCCCTGAGAGGAGGTGGATTCATATCTGTTTGTTTGAAAAGTGTTCGAATGTTTTTAGAATAGTCTAATTATTCAGAAATAACTTCGAATTCGAAGTCGATAATAACTTCGCGGTGTAATTTAATTTTTGCAGTATGTGCGCCAACTTCTTTAACACCATCTTTAGCGATAGTAATGTATTTACGATCGATTTCAATTCCTTGAGCAGTAATTGCTTCAGCCAATTGAATGTTGTTAACCGATCCGAATATTTTACCAGTAGTACTTGTTTTAGCACCAATTTTTATCGATAAAGCTTGTAGTTTTTCTGCAACTGCTTGAGCTTGATCTTTCAATTTAGCTTCTTTGTGAGCACGTTGACGAATGTTTTCAGCCAATACTTTCTTTGCTGATTCAGTTGCAACAATTGCTTTTCCGTCTGGAATTAAAAAATTGCGTCCGTATCCGTCTTTTACATTTACGATATCGTCCTTCGAACCTAGTCGTAGAACGTCTTGTTTTAAAATGATTTCCATCTGTAAGTCCTCCTTTTTTATTTCAATAAATCGGTTACATATGGCAGCAATGCAATATGACGTGCACGTTTTACTGCTTGAGAAACTTTACGTTGGTATTTTAATGAAGTACCAGTAATACGACGAGGTAAAATTTTACCTTGATCATTTAGGAACTTCTTCAAAAACTCAGGGTCTTTGTAATCAACGAACTTGATGCCATTTTTCTTAAAACGGCAATACTTCTTTTTCTTGATCTCAACTGAAGGTGGAGTTAAGTATCTAATTTCTGATTGATTTGATGCCATAACTATTTCTCCTCTACTTTAGTTTTTAATTTAGATCGACGTTTTTCACTGTAAGCAGCAGAATTTTTATCCTGACGGAAAGTTAAGAAACGAATAATGCGTTCGTCACGACGAAGCATTGTTTCTAGTTTTTCGATGAATGATGGTTCTGCACTGAACTCTAGTAGGTGATAGAAACCTGTTGATTTTTTCTGGATTGGATAGGCCAATTTTTTTAAGCCCCAATCTTCTTGATTGATTACCTCGCCACTGTTCTCGGTAACAAGAGTACTGAATTTAGCAACTACTTCCTTGAATTGTACATCCGACAAAACAGGAGTAGCAATAAATACAGTTTCATACTGATTTAACATGTAAATTACCTTTTAGAAATTTAACTTATTTTATTTCTTCATTCTCAACTCGCGTAATCGACCGGTATATAATCGCTTACGTGGATTCAGCGAATCGAGCGCGCAAAAATAGGAATAATATCTTGATTATCAAATAATTTTAGAAGCTAAATTCAAGCATACAACAAGAAATAAATAAGAACGCTAAATGCTTGGAGAAAAAATAGGTTTGATTTACCTCGAAAATTTATGAATGAGAATAAAAATAACAACGGATAGATCCATTACTTCCTGCATTTTTTTACTTTTGAAATTCAAACAGATAATTAATGAGAAGATTAGGCTTAACGGTACTGTTGTTGGGAATTGTATCAAATTTCATTTTTGCCCAAACGAATAGAAATGACACTCCTAAATTAGTTGTGGGAATTACTATTGAGCACATGCGTGCCGATTATATCGATAAGTATTGGAAAACATTTCAAAATGGTGGCTTTAAGCGTTTAGTTACAAATGGTGCTGTTTTTAAAAATGCTCGTTTGGATATACATAACATTAAATCAACAACAGTTTTACCAACTATTTATACGGGAACCAATCCATCGGAACATGGAATAATTGCTGATAAATGGTACAAACAACTATCCAAAAAGGAAATAAGCGCCGTAAGCGATAAATTCTACTTAACCATGGGTAGCGACTCCGATGAAGGTTGCGTTTCAGCTAATCAGTTGAAAGTGTTTACCTTGGGCGATGCACTTAAGCAGCAAACTAATTTTAAATCGAAGGTTTATTCTGTAGCTTTAAATGCAAGTTCTGCAACATTATCTGCTGGGCATACTGCTGATGGGGCTTTTTGGTACGATAAGACCAATGGAAATATGATATCTTCATCGTACTACTTGAATACATTCCCTGATTGGGTGATGGAGTTCAATCAGATGAAAATGGCTGATACTTATCTCGCAAGAGAATGGGATTTACTTTTACCGGAAGGAAGCTATAAGGCTGGTTTTAGCGATGATTATATTTTAGAAGAAGGTTATTGGGGAAAATGGAACACCTTTCCTTATGACCTTAAAAAAATAAGTGAAAATCAAGAGTTTCCCTATGAGTTACTTAAAGCAACGCCCTTCGGGAATAAGTTAATTAGGGATTTTGCAATACAACTTATAAGTAAGGAAGAATTGGGTATGGATAATTACCCTGATTTGTTGAACCTTACTTTTTCAACTTTTGACTATGCCAATAAATGGTACAATCCTTCTTCTGTTGAAATGCAAGAAATGTATGTGAGAATGGACAAAGATATTGCATCGGTATTGAATTATCTCGATAAAGTTATGGGGAAGAACAACTATTTGATTTTCTTAACGTCGGCATCCACTAGTTCATATCCTGTTCGGATTTTGAAAGAAGAATTCAATTTTAATGTGGGTGAATTTTCACCTCAAAGTGCAATGGCTCTCTTGAAATCCTACCTTAATGCAATGTATGGTATTGGCGATTGGATTGAAATGTACAACGAGGAGCAAGTATACTTAAACCATAGCTTTATTGAGAAAAAAGAAAAATCATTAGATGAAATGCGCGTTAATGCAGCGTCGTTTTTAAATCAATTTTCTGGAATAAAAGCTGCAGTGCCTGCAAGCATTATTGAACAAGGCAATTTGGATAATCCTAGATTTAAAGTAGTTGAAAATAGCTATTGTGTTCAACGTTCGGGCGATATATTATTGTTACTTGAAGAAGGGTGGCATCCAACATATAAGTATCATCAAAATGATTATTCAACTGAAAACAGAGTGCCATTACTATTTTATGGAAACAGAGTAAAATCCATTGAGCTTATGTCCCCGGTTGAATTAACGGATATCGTTCCAACGCTTTGTAACTTTCTTAAAATTATTCCACCCGACGATACAAAAGGGAAAGTACTGGAAGAAATAAAGTGGTGAAAATGTTATAACATAAAGCTTTTTTTATAACTTCTTTCCGTATCTTTTGTTTTATAGTTCAATTGGAAAAAGATGGGTTTGGAAGAAAATAAAGAAAAGTTAAACAAGATACAGATTCAGTTAGTAGACACTTCGTTAGTTGTTGCTTCATTATCTGCACCTTTTTTAATTGGATTATCGTTAATAAGATCATTTCAATTGAATGAATTTGGAATGATTTTTATTAATACTATCATGCTTCTTGGTTTGATATTTTTAACAATTATTCGTAAAAAAATTAGTTATAATCTAAAAACAATTTTTCTTATTTCTTTACTTTTTTTGTTGGCTTTTACCGATTTGTACGGTGTTGGCTACATGAGTATGGCTTACATTTGGTTCGCAGCTGCATCGATACTTGCTGTGCTTTATTTTGATTTAAAACGATCCCTAATAGTTATATTCCTTTCGCTGCTATTAATCCTTTCACTTTATGTTTATAAATCGTTGGGATATTCTTTTAATAACTATGATTTTAATAGTTATGCTAATTCTACTATCGTACTTGTTTTACGGGCGTCATCGTATGTTGTAGTTTGTTTGGTTGTTGTATTTTCTATTCGACATATATCCAGTAATTTTCAAGCAAATATTCAACTTTTGGGTAAGCAAAAGCTTAATTTGCTTAACGCTGCAATTAGAATGAGACGAGAAATGGATTATCGAAAAAAATCGGAACAAATTGCAAACGAAAGTGAAAATAAATTCAAAAATATTTTTGAAACCAGTTCAGATCCAATGGCAATCATTGATATCAATGGGAAATTTCTTGATTTCAATATTGCTTTTGTTAAACTTTCTGGAGAGACAGCTAGTCGACTTAAAATAATCGATTTTATGCAAGTAGTTCCACCTGAATATGCAGAGTTTTTTGAGGAATATCGTTCAAATTTAGAGATGATTCCTAAAAGGTTTGATCTAGTATATACCGATGTAAATGGAAGTGTGAAAAACTTAGACGTTACTACAACTGTAATTTATTTCGAAAGCAATAAATCAATTTTGACTCTTTTTAGAGACAATACCGAAAAAATCAATCAAGAACGTAATATTTATAGTGCTGCTCTTGAAGCGGAAGAAAGGGAACGCTTAAGGATGTCGAAAGAATTACACGATGGAGTGGGGCCATTGCTTTCAACGTTGAAAATTTATTACGAAGCGCTTGAAAAACGACCTGATGATGCTGAAATTCAAAAAAGAATTAAAAACATACTTAACGATTCAATTAGTAGTGTTAAAGAAATCTCAAATAACCTAAGTCCTTATGTATTACAAAACTTAGGAGTTGTTAAGGCATTAAGAGCTTTTATCGACAAAATAGTTTTTGCAGGGACACTTACTATTAGGTTTGATTCGAATTTGGAGGACCGTATTGACGAGAAAATTGAAATTACAATCTATAGGTTAATTTCTGAAATGCTAAACAATACCATTAAGCATGCAGATGCTTCATCTGTGTATGTTTCTATTAAAATTGATAACTTATTATTGAAAATTGAATATCTTGATAACGGAAAGGGTGTTGACCTTATTAATTTAAAACAAAATTCTAAAGGTATAGGCTTATTCAATATGCGAAGTAGAATTGAAAAAATGGGCGGAAAGTGTCTCTTTAATTCAGAAGAAGGATGTGGTTTCCAGTTATATGCAGAAATTGAACTAAACTAACTCATGAGTAAAATAATTAGAATATTCATTGTTGAAGATCACGATATGTTTCGTGAAGGGATAAAGTATGTTTTGGGTTCAAACCCTGATTTTGAAATAGTTGGAGAAGCTTCAAATGGAGTCGAATTCTTGGCCCAAATTGATCAAAAATTACCTGATGTTGTATTAATGGATATCGATATGCCAATAATGAATGGTATTGAGGCTACTAGTAAAGCTATTGAGAGGTATCCGAATTTAAATGTTATTACTCTTTCGATGTATGGCGATCATGGTCATTATACCAAAATGATAGATGCCGGAGCAAAAGGTTTTGTTTTAAAAAATTCAGGTGTAAATCAGCTTAGCGATGCGGTTAAAGAGGTGGCAAGTGGGAATGTGTATTTTTCACAAGAATTACTCGTGAATATTATTCGAAATGAAAATGCAAAATCGAAGAGTGACAGCATGGTTGAGGGACTTGATATTTCTGACCGTGAAATGGAAGTGCTTCGTTTAATATGTCAAGGACTTACAAATAAATTGATTGCTGAAAAATTATTTATAAGTATTAAAACTGTAGAAGGGCATAAATCAAAATTAATGCTCAAAACTGAAACAAACAATACAGTGTCTTTGGTTTTGTTCTCAATTAAAAACCAGTTGGTTGAAATTTAATTTATGTCAGCTTGATATGAGGAATAATAGTATGCTATTGATATTTATTTATTCAAAAAGAATTCTTTGCTTATGGCAGAGCAGGCGAGTCATTTGTCATTAGAAAAAAGTCATTTATTGATTCTACATTTAATTTTCCTAATGCCTAATGACCAATGCCTAATGTCCAATAACCAATAAGTAAATTATGTAGTAGCTTGAAAATAAAATACGAAGTAAATGTTTCGGTTGAATTCACGTTAATTCTATATTTTTTCGAAATCACCCATTCCACGTCAACAAACAAGGGAAAACCCTTGTCTATAACAGTTAAACTCCCTTGTTTAATCAGAAAAAAACCTACTACTTTTAAGGGAGTTTATAGCTAGTTTTTTCAGGAAAAAAATCAGGTTGAAAAATCCAAAATATAAAGTAGTATTAGTTGATGATAACAATGATTTTAAAGAAGCAATAAAAGCTAATTTTAGTTTCAGACACGATATTGAAGTAATTGGCGAAGCATTTGACGGAATTCAATTCTTGGACCTACTAAAGACTTGTGCTCCGGATATAGTCTTAATGGATATAAACATGCCAAATATGGATGGTATTGTCGCTACTAAAAAAGGATTAATAGAAGACCGTAGTATAAAAATTATCGGCGTAACAATGGCCGATAATACTGATATTCACTTGGATATGCTTCATTTTGGATTCGCAGGTGGCATTCTTAAAAATCAGTTTACGGATCAGTTCGATAAAGCATTAGAAGCAATAAGTCAAGGAGAAGTCTATTTCCCTTTGCTCAATTAAAATTTATCTTCAATCTAACTTTTATCAGTTATTTCTAATTCATTGAAATTCGAAGATGTTT
>JAQIBQ010000288.1 GCA_027859005.1 Prolixibacteraceae bacterium
AGCTTTGAGGTTACAGGTGATGCACCTCAGCTTTTTCTTCAAAATGGTTTTTGGGCCTTAAGTCATCCTTTCCCAAATACCGATGGAACTCCTGTTCAAATTCAACTTTTTTCTGATGAAGATAAATCAGATCTAGTTGATGTGCTTAATGTAGTTGCAGTACCTGGTTCAAGAGCAACAATGGAATTCAATTTAACAAGAGTTTCCAATGGCATTCCCTATGTAACATATCAATATTCAATTAAACTACAATCCTAAGCTACTATGAAAAATAAACTACTATTTATACTTGTAGCTATTATGTCCTTGCCAATACTTTCGATTGCACAAGGCACAATTGCTCAAATTTGGACTGAACCAGCTGTGTTCAATGCCGATGAACAAATCTCAATTTATTTTGATTTAACGGGTACAGAACTTGCAAGTGTTGCCGAAGAAGAAGGTGTTTGCATTTGGACATGGTTTCCTGGCGATCCTGGTGAAACTTGGGGTGCTCCATCCGATGCTTCAAAACTAGCTCAGGTTGAAGGTAATATTTGGAAATGGGTTCTTACTCCAACTGAATTTTATGGAAAACCTGCTGATCAAATTGCTGAGTTTTACGGTCAACTTCAAACGCATTCAGGCGAAAAGATTACCATTTTTGCTCCCGATCAGGATCCACCAAACCATATTCTAATGTATGGTTTAACTACAATAAAATCAGATGCTACTATTCTCGATTATCATCCAAAACAGTTTTCACTTGATAAGCCGCTGTCGGTTTTATTAAATGCAAACAATGCTTATCCCGATAATTGTGACAATAATCCTGTAGTAGGTGATTTTGCAAATGCTCCAAACGTACACGTACACTCAGGTGTAAACGATTGGGCAATTGTAATTGAAAATAATCAAGCAAATATTGACAAAACTGAATTAACACATTTGGGCGATGGAATTTACCGTTGGGATTTTATTCCAAACGAATATTTTGGCTTGGAAGAAGGATTTCCTGTATTAAATATTGGTGCTGTATTTGCCAGCAACGACTGGTCGTACATTGGTAAGAATGTGAATTGTACCGATTTCTTTATCGAAGCACCTGCGGTAACTGAAGTTGCAATTCCTGAGCTTACCTTTTTCCCATCTAAAATTAGCAAGAAAGATTTGCTGTGTATTATTAGAACTGAAAATGAAGTGTTTGTAAGTTCATTGGAATATGTAATTACAGCAGGATCTAAAACAATAAAGGGATCATTTTCAGGAAATAAAGCTGAAATGACAGCTTACATAAACTTGGTTGATAAATTGAAAGATGCCGGTGATATTGATAAAATAAACGTTGTGATAAAAGATAACACTGGACGTTTAATTTCTGAGAACTCAATCTCATTAGTACAATTAACCGACTAAAACCTAGCAATTATGAAGAATAATAAAACAAAACAAATATTCATCATTCAGGTACTGGTTCTTTTTATCAGTTTATTTGTACTGAATGTTGAGGCATATGCACAGTCGAACACTGTTAAAGGTGTGATTGTAGATCAAAATAGACAACCATTACCTGGTGCAACAATTGTTGTTGAAGGCACAACCAACGGTGTTATTTCAAATGTCGATGGAGAATTCACTATTAATTGTACAACGGGAAGTCAGCTTATTATTTCATTTATTGGATACAAAACTCAAACCTTAACTGCTTCAAGCGAATTAGGAACCGTAGTTCTTGTCGAAGATTTTGTAACATTGAATGAGGCTGTTGTTGTTGGTATTGGATATGGCACCATGCGAAAATCAGACCTTACCGGTGCCATTTCATCTGTCGATTCCGATGGCTTGAAAAAAGGGATCATTACTTCTGCAGAACAATTGCTACAAGGAAAAGTAGCCGGACTTACTGTAATACAGGGTAGTGGTGATCCTGCAAGTGGAGCTTCTCTTCGTTTACGTGGCGGTACTTCTCTTTCTGCCAGCAATGGACCTCTTATTGTTGTTGATGGAATTCCAGGCGTTGATTTCAATGCAATTCACCCTTCCGAAATTGTATCTATCGATGTACTGAAAGATGCTTCAGCATCTGCAATATATGGTTCTCGTGGAGCAAATGGAGTTATTATTGTAACTACAAACCGAGCCAATAAAGGGCAAAGTATTAATTATCAAGGATACGTTGCTGTTGGTAAAGTTTCAAATCATATCGATATGCTTTCTGCCAATCAATGGAGATCGTGGGTTCGTGACACTGAAAGCACTAGTGCAGTTGATTTTGGAGGCGATACCGATTGGCAAAAAGAATTAGAACAAACAGCCATCACGCATTCTCATGCAATTACTTTTAATAATTCAAACGAAAGCAGTGGATATCGTGTTTCGCTTAACTACCTCGATAATCAGGGAGTTATTGAAAATACCAAATTAGAACGATTGGGTGCTAGCTTATCAGCCTTTCAATATGGATTAGATGGTAAGTTGAAAATTGAAGCCGGTTTGAATACAAACTTTGATAAATGGAATCCGTTCAACGGAATGATTTTCGAACGAATGGTTAACTTAAACCCTACGATTCCTGTTTACAATCAAGATGGAACGTTTACTCGAATTGGAGGAACTAAATACGACAATCCAGTTGAAATTCATACCAATCGTTTTGCCAACGATTCACGCCATCGTTTGCTTGGTTTTGGTAAAATTGAATTAGAAATTATCGATGGATTAAAGGCAGTTGCGAATGCATCCTATGAGTTCAATTCACACCAAAGTCGCTTGTATATTCCTTCATATGCTGTTATTTCGGGCATAAGCGATAAAGGATTTGGACAACGCACATTGGGCGATTATACAACCATGCAATTGGAAACCTTTTTAACGTATCAGAAACAAATAAACGACGATCATAAGATCAATCTTTTAGCCGGTTATTCATACATGGATAATACTTATGAAGGCTTTGGTGCATTCCGTCGTGGTTTCGATACCGATTTGTTTTTTTACAACAACTTAGGTGCAGGTCAGGATTTTCGTGCCGGCGATGTTTATTCCTACAAAGGGCAAGCAAAACTAATCTCATTCTTTGCCAGAGCTAATTATAATTATCTGGGCAAATACATGCTAACTGCTACCGTTCGTCGTGATGGTTCATCTCGTTTTGGTGCCAACAATAAATGGGGTATTTTCCCATCGGCATCCCTTGCATGGCGTATTTCCGACGAAGGATTTATGGATGGAACAACAGCTTGGTTGGATAATTTGAAATTACGTGCTGGTTATGGTATAACCGGTAATCAGGATGGAATTGGTGAATACAAATCCTTATCAATTTTAGGTGCAGGTTCCGATACTTATTACGATAATGCTTCTGAAAGTTGGAAGCAGTCTTATGGGCCAACTCAAAATCCAAATCCCGATTTGAAATGGGAAACTACCGCTCAAATAAACATTGGACTTGATTTTTCTTTATTTGGTAGAATTAACGGAACAATTGAAGCTTAACAGAAAAAAACAAGCGACTTGCTTTATACTTATTCTGTACCGCAACCTCCTTATTTAGTAGGAACAATGTTGGCTAATGTTGGCGATTTAAGCAACAAAGGAGTTGAATTAACGCTGAATGGAAATATTATTAGTACTAATGATTTTACGTGGGATGCCAATGTTTCAATGGCAATGAATAAGCAGGTGATTGATCGTCTCTCTAACGAGAATTTCGAAACCGATGCAGTTTATTCTGGTGCTTTGCATGGCCTCGATGGAATGTCAGGTCAGTATTCACAAATAATCTCTGAAGGTTATCCTGTAGGTACCTTCTGGGGCCCACTTTGTTCTGGTCTTGATTCAACGGGGCAATTCATTTTTGAAAATGAAGGCGAACCACAAGACATTGGTAATGTTCAACCAAAATTAAGCTTTGGATTTGGTACTTCACTTAGCTATAAAAACTTCGATTTGGAACTTTCTGCATACGGAATGCTAGGTCAAAAGGTGCTAAACGCAACTGCAATGAGTTTGCATAATCCCAATCGTTTACCGGCTTTAAATGTAATGGATAGTTTCATTGATTCGGGCATTAGCGATAATATGACTTACTCTAGTTATTGGATTGAAGATGCTTCATTTTTAAGACTTCAATCGGCAACCTTAGGGTATACTTTCAATATGAATAATATGGGAATTAGTAGACTTAGGTTATATGCTACTGGTGAAAACTTATTTGTACTTACCAATTATTCAGGAACAGATCCTGAAGTAAGTATCGAAGGTTTATCAGGGCCAGGAATGGATTGGTTTAATGCTTATCCGCGTCCAATTACCTTTTCATTTGGTCTAAATGTTTCATTCTAATTTAAAAGCTGGAAAAATGAAGACAATAAAGATAGCAATCATCCTACTGGCAGTACTTTTTGCTAGTGCCTGTACAAACTTGGATGAAAAATTATACGATAAAGTTACTTCAGCCGAATACGGAAAAACACCGGCTGAGATTGAAACCATTGTTGGAAGAGCTTATGCTGCTTTGCTTGGA
>JAQIBQ010000322.1 GCA_027859005.1 Prolixibacteraceae bacterium
CATAAATAATTATTGTATTTCTTTAAGTAAATTATGCCCTCTGGGCTTATTCCAATGCCACATCCTTTGGGTGTGGATTTTTACTAATGGACTAAAGCCCATAATATAATTTGACATTCCTTAACTTTAGGATTAATACTAAGTTTAAAAAATATCAAGAGAAGCATAGGCTTAGCCTAAATTGGATACCAATTTAATTGTGATCGTATTTTATCTATTTTTCAAATATTAAGTCGGTTAATAGTGAAATTTCAACCAAAAAAAATTGAGTCATACTGTTTTTTTATTCCTCAAACCAATATGGTTATCGCAGGTAAGTATTTCTTGTTAGCTCCTAACCCCCATAGACTTATTGCTCCCTATTTTTCATATCATTTTTTTTCTTAAATTGTAAAGGTCTGATATTTACCTAAACAATAAACGAAATCTAAACCTATGATTAAAAGCGTCCTTCCTTTTTTTATGTTGTTTTTGTTAACGTCTTTTTCGCTTAAAGCTAATTTGCCCAGCGATTCAACCCAAGTTAAAACCGACATTAACCGTACAATGCTTACTACCTCGATTGTTTCCTCTTCGTTGGCTTATGCTGGCGGTATTTCGTACCTCAGTTTTATTTGGTACAAGGATCATGAGCGGGTTCCTTTTCATTTTTACAACGATAATTCAGGTTATTTGCAAATGGATAAAATGGGTCATGCCTATGCCTCGTATTTTGAAAGTTATATGTGCTATAATTGGTTGCGGAAAGCAGGGATAAGTAAACAAAAGGCATTGCTTTATGGCGGTACAGCTGGTTTCATTATGCAACTTCCTATTGAGGTTTTCGATGGTTTGTACGAGGGCTGGGGGTTTTCGTGGGGCGATATTTTTGCCAACACCCTGGGTTCGGCTTTATTGATAGGACAAGAGGCGTTGTTTGATGAACAGATTGTACGTCCTAAAATGAGCTTTTCAAAATCGGAGTATTTCGACAAAGCCAATGGCTATTTGGGAAAAACTGTTTTTGATAGTTTCTTCTACGATTACAACAGTCATACCCATTGGTTTTCGGCCAATGCCAATCGTTTCTTTCTGAAAAACACTCTCCCGTCGTGGTTAAGCCTTTCAGTAGGTTATAGCGCCAATGGTATGTTTGGTGAATTCACTAACCGGCAATATTATCAGGGTGTAAAATTGCCTCAGATTGATCGTACCCGTCAATTCCTTTTCTCGCTCGATGTAGACTGGGAGAAAATTCCCACCCATTCAAAATTTCTGAAAACAGTTTTTAAAGGCCTAAATTTTATCAAATTGCCATTTCCTGCAATCGAAATCAATTCAAAAGGTGCTTTCAAGGGTTACTGGCTATATTTTTAAAACGAAGGAATCACTATCTTATAATCACACAATAGAATGATTAAACAACAAGTTGAGTAAATCATGTATATTGGCCAATCCATCAAACAGATCACAGTTTAATCAAAAGACTAAAATATCAGGACTTGTAGTGTACTTCAAAATGCTAGACGAGCATGTTTTTTTTTAATTCTGTTTAACATATGATTTGTGATGCATTCGGCGTATATTATATACGCATCTCACCTTGATAGCTGATACTGAAGAGTCATTTGCTGGCTATTCATGGTACGAAATAATCCATTCACAAATTAGAATTGGTACGGATCAAAGTAATATTAGGGTTGATAAATATTATACCTTTTTATAATTTTACGAACAGACCTAATATTCGAATAATCAAATCACTGACTCAAATTAATAAAGCCACGAATTCCCGAATTGTATTGATATGACAAATATTATTTACAAAACAGAAAGCTACAGAATCATAGGAATCTGCATGGAGGTATATAACAACCTTGGATCTGGATTTTCAGAAATTGTATATAAAGACGCGTTGGAATATGAGTTCCGTTTATCCTATATTCCATTCAAAAGGGAAAAAGAATATGTTGTAAACTACAAAGAGACTGTGTTGCCACATAAATTTTATGCTGACTTTATTGTTTTTGATAAAATAATTTTAGAGGTAAAAGCTATTTCTGAGATAAACGATAAATCGATAGCACAATCGATAGCACAATCTATAAATTACTTGAACGTTTCAAAATGCAAACTATC
>JAQIBQ010000346.1 GCA_027859005.1 Prolixibacteraceae bacterium
ATGTTAGCCTTTATAGTTGCTTTAAATTGGTATTTTTCGACTCTCGGGCAGCAGCAAATTCAATCCATTTCGAGTGTAGCCAGTGGCGTAATTCTTTTTAGTGTGATCATTAGCTTCATACTAATGGCATTCCGCAAAAAGGTAAATGTATACGAGACTTTCATTGAAGGAGCGAAGGACGGCTTTAAAACAGCCGTTAAAATAATTCCTTACCTGATTGCAATTCTTGTTGCTATTGGTGTTTTTAGGGCATCTGGCGCCTTGGATTACATTATTGACAGTATCGAATGGGTAGTAAGTTCTTTGGGATTTAATACCGATTTTGTTGAAGCCTTGCCTACTGCCTTTATGAAACCATTAAGTGGGAGTGGAGCTCGTGGGATGATGATTGATGCGATGAATACACACGGTGCAGATTCCTTCGTTGGCCGTTTGGCATCCACTTTTCAGGGATCAACCGACACTACTTTTTATGTATTGGCTGTTTACTTTGGTTCCGTGGGAATCAAGCGTACTCGACATGCATTAGCATGTGGATTGATTGCTGATTTTGCGGGCATTATTGCAGCTATATTTGTTGCTTATTTATTCTTTCATTAATCTGAATAGTCTTCGCAGTTTTTAATTCGTTTAATAATATCGTCACCTAACTCTGATTTGCGTTGGATGTGCGATTTGATTTCCATAACAAAATTGTTTGTCTCAAATTTACCACGAACCATTTCGAAGTCTGCCATCTGGATTTCTGCATCACCATCGGCACCAAAGCCGATCATGGAACTTAATTGGAATTCTTTTTTCGCATCGTTGTACAACATTTGATCTAGGTCGACCACGCATTTCTTCCAACGATGAACAAGGCGAATCAAATCCTTGAGGGTGATTTCTTCGATTTTTTTGTTAAGCCATTTCTCTAGCAATCCTGCAGACCAGTTCCACTCAATGGAATAGTAAGCTTGGTGAATCTCTTTTATTCGGTCTTCAATTTGTTTCAGTTGTTTAACACTACCATCTTCTATACCACAAAGAATTTTGGCGATTTCATTTTTGGGCGCAATCAAACCTGAAATATCAACCCATTCACCTTTTCCAATTTCGGAACTGGGTTGTAGTTGTGTCCTTAATTCATTTATATTCTTAAAATTAATGTCTTTGATTCTGGTAATTACAGAATTGCCCAGAAATTTGTCAATCCCGATAGTATATAATTCTATTCCTTTTTTAAGAGAAGAAGCAGTTATAGAGGTATTGTTATAGATGAATTCATTTGAGGTCTCGCCAGATACACGCTTTAAGCGTTCCAGATTTTCAATGGCATTTACCATTTTCTGGATGGTATAAGGACTTAATAAATTAAAGTTTATTCGATCTAGTTTGTTTGGATCTACTCTTTTGTCCCTACGTGGCCATTTCATTGCATCACGAATTGTTCCTACACTTCTCAGGTTAATTGCTGGAACTAACCACGATTTATCGTTCCCCTCAATTAAATAGGAAAATGGCATATCAGAGGTATCTGAGTTTTTATAGTGTCGGCCCATAACCAATGTAAATGGTCCAATTTTAGCTGGCCAAAGTAAATATGAATCACTAGTTGTTTTCGATCCACGTTCAACAATCCCCTGGTGAATGGGGCCCAATTTATACATGTGATTACTCTGGTTTGATCCTGACCCTGCGTTCAAGAAAGAATACATACCTGCAATAAGTAGCGTTGATTTGTGGTGGGTAACGGTGAAAGGTCCCGCAAATATGGAACAAGCTTCACCATGAAAACCTTGACAATTGGCAAAGAATACTGAATTGTCGGCCGAATAATTTTTGCCCAACTCACAGCCTTGACCAACATAACACTTACTTAGGATTACTCCTTCGCTTATGCTAGATCCAGATTGAATGATGAAATTTTTAAGAATAACATTATTGCCAATACGAACCGGAGCAAAATTATTGCTGATGATGGATCCATTTTCAATTAAACGGGCTCCTTCAATCTTTACATGTTCTCCAATATAGGTGTTCTTAATTTCGCCAGTGTTGGTAATAGATGTGTTATTTCCAATAGTTCCTCTGTTATTCTTCTTTTTTTCAGAATATTCGTTAATTAATTTCTCTATAATTGATATTACATTTATTCGATGTCGGTAAAGTGTAACGATATAAGCTAATTGCGCCGATAATTGATCGTACATCATAATTTCACGACCGCCAGATTCATCTAGCACAGCAATCTTTTCACCGTTGCCGAACTTATTTTCGCCTTCATTGGCAATTAGTTGTACGTTATTTATTATAACGTTGTCGCCAATGTTGTAATTCGATACATAATTTTTTATATAATTGATGTAGCAGTTGTTTCCTATCCCACAATTATGAATGGTTGAGTTATAAATTCCAGCTTGTTTTTTTATACCTCCAAAGAGTTTAATTTTTTTGGTTTGCGCCCCTATTTTAATGACACCCGAAAAGTGAGAATTTATTATTGTTCTTGTTAAAAAATCGTTGGTTACAAAAACAGTACTCCATTCATCGCAGGTACACATTTGTTTTTCCAATATATCGATTTCCTCGTTGGTTAGGTTGCGGTATTTCATAATTAAATTTGGGTTAGTTCGGCTAAATAATCGTAATGTGGACCATATTCAAGTATTTTTGTTTTAAGTCCGTTAATCTCGGCAATTTCAGTTAAAAGAACGTGATCTGCAAAAAGCCATGAAAATGGCTGTCCTTCAATATTCTTATAGTATAATTGATACTCAATTTCTCCGTAATAGTTTTTTGCATTGATATCGAAAAGAAATGTTCCGTCTTCTTGTTCAAACAAATACATTAAGTCGGAGGAGTCAAGTAATATTTTACCTTTTGGTTGAAGTAGTGATTTAAGATGTGCTAGGAGATCATTTAATCCTTTAACAGTACCTGCTATTCCAATTCCATTCATCAGTAGAAGAATGGTATCGAATTTTTGATCTTTTACTGATAAAATATCACTGTTTATTATTTTCTTAATTCCAGTGTTTTTCATTACATCACAGCATAATTCAGAGATTTCAAGAGCTGTTATGTCGATGTTTGATTTTTGTAGATGTAAGGAATGGCAGCCAGCACCAGCACCAATATCTAGCACTGTACCTTTACTGTTTTTGAGTGCAATACGCTCAAGTAAAGGCATGTTTTTATAGGATCTGAAAAAATAGTCGGGTGGTAATTGTTCATCTTCAACAACAACCGAAGTAACTGTAATTGGTGAATTATCTTTTTTGAAAAAGTAGTTTGAAATTGCGTTTCCTATTGGATCAAATTCAGCTTTAATTATCATTCTATTTGATTAATTTTAATCAAATATAATAAATCAAGCAGATTCTGCGTGTGTATACGCTTTACTTTCGTTTACTAATTTAATGCAAACTTGTTTTAATGTTGAATAAATATAGAATCCTTTATTAATACCATCGGCAATAATGAATGTTTTTGAATCTGGAAATCTTCTGGCCGTTTCAACAACAAGGTCGTAGTTGATCGCCTCTTTGTGTAACCAAATGTTTGTATTGATATTTCCAGGAGAAAGCTTCAACCCTCTAATTTCAGCATCTTCGAAATTATGGCGAGCGATGATGTATTCAATGTTTTGAGTCGTATGCATTTTGGCTATTTTAGGTTTGTTTTAAAAATGAGATCTGTGTTTTTATTGAGTTCTCTTTTAATACAACAAAGGAGGAGGTTCCCCCCCTACCTTTATCAACTATTTTTAAAAACGGAAGCCAAACGTTATTGTTGTCTGATTATTCATTTCTTTTAACGAAGCAATACTACTACCATTTGTAGGGTTTGTATAGTAGATCTCATGAACTTTATACGCATAATTGTTTTGACTTAATCTGTAAGCGAAATCAATAAAGAAGTTCTTTTGACGGTAACCAAAACCACCAGAATAGTTAACGAATGAATCATTTTTATTTTCTATTTCTGAAGGTGTTCCATCAGAATAAGTGTAAGTACTTTTCCATGGGTTTCCTATTAGGTTTAAACCTGCACGCGCGCTAAGATTATTAGTTAATCGATATTCTGCACCAATGCGAATATTGCCTGTAGTTTTTAGAGTATTGTTGATATCAGAATTCTGATCGGAATAATCATAGTTGTCGCCAGAGTTTCTGAACTTGGCATTTCCATAATTTATCAATTCATAATCGGCGCTAATTATTGCTTTGTTTCCAAGAATATAAGCAACACTAAAGTTAGCTTTTAGCGGAGTTTCTAATCTATAGTCATAAATTTGTTCATTGTCATCCGACCATTTACTTGATAAATTAGTTTCATCCGTACCTATTTCTAAATCAAAATTTGAGGTTATCTTTTTTTGGTCACTTTTACTGATGTCATAAAAGTTAGGGGTGTGAATTGCAGCTCCAAATCGTAATGATTTTGTTGGTCGATAAATTATACCTGTTTTGAAATTAATACCAAATCCAGATTCATATAAATCGGATTCTAGCGTATAGTCTGATAAGTAGTCACTATAATTTTCATTATCTATTTCAGAGTACATTGTTTTTTCATTGTATACTAAATCAAGTAGACCTAATGAAGCACCAATGTATACTTTATGGTTAATATTTAAACCCAAGGAAATCAAGTATTCATCAATATGTCCGTTTTTTCGAATAATGTTTTTTTGTTTATGTGGGAAAACATCCACTGCCTCATAACCTGATCCTATGAAATTTCCGTTTTCATCATTGATATCATATTTCTGATAGTCTGTTAGGTCATTGTAATATATTCCTTCCAATACTTCAGGATCTGTATCTTTATTAATTAACATTGCATTCCAAGCTAGTCCTTCGTAATGATTATCGAACTGATTTGGATATTCATTAGCATAATCGGTAAAATAATTTAATAAGCTTGTATTGGCACCATAACCTTGAACAAGTGAATTCGAATTGAAGTTTTTCAAACGGTTGTAACCTACTCCAAATGTGAAACTAATTATACCCGTTTCCGCTCCTGTTTTTGATGAAACAACATAGCTAGCATTGTTGAAATTAAAACTGTATTTGTCGTTAATTTCTGTATTGTTCAGGTAGTTTGATTCTATCTGATTCAAATTCAATGTAGGTGATAAAACAAATTCTCCAGAACGGTATAATCCGAGTCCTGCAGGGTTAATGCTGGCAGATACAAAATCACCTCCCAAAGCTCCAAAGGCACTTCCCATTGCTATTGATCGGGCAGTACCACCATATTCTGTTTGGGAAAATTTTAAGGCATCGAAAAAATCCTGCGCAAATGCAAAATTTACAGTTAAAATAATGAGAGTAGATATGATGTATTTTTTCATTGTTTTTGTTTTTATATAGGAATAACAATCAGATTTTTAAACTAACAAATAATTTATCTTCTGTTACTTGAACTTGAACTTGAACTTCGAGAGCTACTACTGCTTGAAGAACTTCTACTACTCCCTGATGAGCTTGAAGAACTTCTACTACTAGAACTTCTACTTGGACTTGAATAGCTTCGTGAGTTACTACTTGAGCTCTTATTTCTGCTTGGACTTGAGTAGCTTCTAGATGGTGAACTCTTTTTTGTTGAGGATCCAGAGCTATAGCTACTTGATTTCGTTGGTGAACTACTTCTGTATGTTGATGTACTTCTTGAACGCGAACTAGTTGAAGGGATGCTGTACGATTTGCTTGAGTTACTTCTATTTGAAGATGAGCTTTTATAAGTACTTGGAGCAGTTGAGCTTCTACTACTGCTGTTATAACTTGCTCTAGTGTTCGATCGAGGTTTATTGTAACTAGGAGTGTAAGTTCGAGTGCTTGTTGAAGATCCAGAGTTCGTAGGTGAATTATTTGAATAGGTATTTCTTGTTGAACTTTGGGTTCTTGTTCTATAGGTTGCTGTCGATGTTCTTGGAGTAGACTTTGTTACTTTTGAGTTACTGCTGTTTGTCTCATTAGTCCTTGAACTAACACTTGTTGAGTTTCTTCTTTTCTCAGTTAGAACTCCACTGTTGTTTTCAGTTCTACTACTTGCTGATTTTTGTGTTGAAGCACTTAAGTTATTGTCAGAAACATTTCTTCGATTTTGTGTGCTTGCTGATTTATTAATGCTTGTACCTCCAGCTCTAGAATTATCCGAAGAAACGGAAGAACGGGCTACACCTCCACCACTATAGGTTGTGTTAGGTCGTCGTGAACGTCGAATCCCATCGTACTTCTCTTTTTGATTGAGTGCAAAGTTTGTATAGTTATTATAATACGAATTGCCATAGTGTCCGTAATTGCCATAGTTGCCGTAACCATAGTAATTCATGTGATTAAAACCATACCAGCCATTATACCAACCGTAGTAACTTCCATGATAACCCCATGGGCTATAGGAATTATAATACCAAGGGTTGTAACCTGAATAATAGCTGTAATAGTAAGGCGAATTCCAATACGATGAATTCCCCCCCCATCTCATAGAGATATTCCAATAAGGATCGTTATCGTAATAATAAGGATCGTGAAAACGACGAAGACGGCTTGAATATGAGTATTCATCGTCTATGTAATAGTTGTTTACATTGTATTCTTCTTCTAATCCATCACTGTAAATCACAGTGTCAGTCATTTCTATATCTTGATTATCAAGCATGTATACTTGAACTTCGCCAAACCAATCGGGTTCTTCATCGGCATAGATATAATTATTTAAAGTATTAGTGCCATCCTCATTTTCAGCTATTTCGCTAACAATAATCATATCGTTACCTTTCTTCGTATTTTCAGCTGCAATAGCATCAATATCTGCAATAGAAAGTTCAGGTGGCATGTCTCCAGGCCAGTAATAGAGGTCGTCAACATAGTTGCCCGACATTTGTAAACTAGAACTACATGCTGAAGCTACTAGGGCGATTAAGGTGATGATGATAAATTTACGTTTCATAACTTGTCCTCCTTTGGCTTTATCTTTTAATTTTTTTGTGTTTTATTTGTACACGCTTTTAGGCGTTCTAAGATAAACAAATACTATACCAAAGGATACAAAATGGCGAAGGAATTAACTTCAATGAGTGAAAATTATTCACAGTGGTACAACGATTTAGTCGTTAAGGCCGATTTAGCAGAAAATTCTGCCGTACGTGGATGCATGGTTATCAAACCATACGGATATGCAATATGGGAAAAAATGCAAGCCGAACTTGACCATAGGTTTAAAGAAACGGGTCATGTGAATGCTTATTTCCCTTTATTCATACCAAAATCATTTTTCAGTAAAGAAGCAGCACACGTGGAAGGTTTTGCGAAAGAATGTGCAGTAGTAACACACTATCGTTTAAAAAACGATCCAAATGGGAAAGGGGTTGTTGTTGATCCTGATGCAAAGTTAGAAGAAGAATTAATTGTTCGTCCAACTTCTGAAACCATTATTTGGCATACTTATAAAAATTGGATCCAATCGTGGCGTGATTTACCCATACTTTGTAATCAATGGGCCAATGTTGTTCGTTGGGAAATGCGTACCCGCTTATTTCTTAGAACAGCTGAGTTTTTGTGGCAAGAAGGTCACACTGCTCATGCTACTCAACAAGAAGCAATTGAGGAAACCTATAAAATGGTGAATGTATATGCCGATTTTGCTGAAAATGTTATGGCAATGCCTGTAGTAATAGGGCACAAATCAGAAAATGAACGATTTGCAGGCGCACTTGATACGTTGTGTATTGAAGCACTAATGCAAGATGGAAAAGCTTTACAGGCAGGAACTTCACATTTTTTAGGACAGAATTTTTCTAAAGCTTTTGATGTTCAGTTTGCAAATAAAGAAGGAAAACTTGAACATGTATGGGCAAGCTCATGGGGTGTGTCAACTCGTTTAATGGGTGCATTAGTAATGGCTCATTCAGATGACCATGGACTTGTATTACCTCCTAAATTAGCTCCTTTCCAAGTGGTTATTGTTCCAATTTATAGAAGTGAAGAGCAATTGAATGCAATTACTGAAAAAGTTGATGTGATTATTGAAAAGCTTAAGGCTAGAGGTATTTCAGTGAAGTTTGATTTTAGTGATGCTAAAAAACCAGGTTGGAAATTTGCTGAATATGAATTGAAAGGTGTACCAGTTCGATTAGCTGTTGGTCCTAGAGATTTAGAAAATGGAACAATTGAAGTTGCTCGCAGAGATACTTTAACAAAGGAGGTAGTGAATGTTGATGGTATTGACCAATATATTGAAGATTTATTGGAAAATATTCAGAAGAGTATTTATAACAAAGCCTTGGATTTTAGAACAGAGAAAACAACAGTTGTTGATACTTGGGATGAATTTAAAGAGGTTTTAAAAAATAAAGGAGGTTTTATTTCTGCTCATTGGGACGGAACTTCTGAAACAGAGCTGCAAATTAAAGACGAAACAAAAGCTACAATTCGCTGTGTTCCTTTAGATGCAATTGAGGAGGAAGGTACATGTGTTTATTCTGGGAAACCATCGAATAAAAGAGTATTGTTTGCATTGTCGTATTAAAGATGGATGTATTGTGATTATAGAAAAGGGTTGGAAATTTACTTTCCAACCCTTTTCTATTGTAAGAACCGCTATTTTAAGAAATTTTGCTGCCGAATGAGGGCTTAAGACAACAAAATAAACTAAAGGATAAAATTTAAACAGTTACCAAATATTTGAATGCTTTTCAGTGCTGAATTTAGAATAATTTCTTCGATTTACTGATCAATATCTAATTCAAAATTTCAATTTTTGAAAATTGAGTATAGTCTTCGCATTTTATTTGTACGATATAAATACCTGGTTTGAAATTGATTTTATTGCTGGTGTCAATTTGATGTTTTGAATTTGAATCTCTTATTTTCTTTTCAACAGGCACGTCAATCAGTTGACCGTTGGTGTTGTATATTGAAACAACAACAAACTGAGGTCTGTCAATACTGATATCGATTGTGAACAATTCCGATGCAGGGTTTGGATACAAAGCTACTTTATCGTTAACTAAATTTGTTTTTACAGAAGTAGGCACGTCTATTCCGGGAACATAGTCGAACCATTCAATGCCACCTTTTGTGCCAACCCATACATTACCATCAACGTCAGAAGTAATTGTATTAATGTAGTTATTTATTAGACCTTGTTCCTCGGTATACATCATGAATTTGCCATCATTCTTTATGATGTTTATACCTTCGTTTGTTCCTGCCCAAATATTCGATTCTTTATCAATGTGTATTGCAGTAATGGTATTAGAAAGGATGTTGTTGCTTTCAACCGTGTAAATTTCCCACCAAGTTTTTGTATCCCAATAAGGGTGATAGTGAATTCCATTTGTTGTGCCATACCATTGTATTTCATCTTCGATACTTACTGATGTTATAGAATCGGTTAGTATTGCTGCCCAGGGAGTTCCGTATGCAGATGCTCCGGTGAATGCATCAATTTCACTATCGTAACCAGTTCTAACAATCCCTTTTCCATTTGTGGTAATAAAGGCCATGTCTTTTAATGCATATTCTTGAATATCGGTAATTTTATTGTCTGAATAATTGAACTGATCTCCATTTGTGTCGTATCCGAAGAGCTCACTTTTCCATGTACTCCCTTGGAATAGATTCAAAGCATCCGTAGTGCCTATCCAGCGGTTGTGGTCTTTATCTACCATTACATTTGAGACTTCCAAACCTATCAAATCACTATTTTCGGGAGTATAAGTTGTTGCTTCAGTAATTCCATCGGTATCGAAAGAAGCAACTGTAAGTCCTCCGTTTGTGGCAATCCAAATTTCATCGCTGTATGTCGACTGTTCATAGGCAATATCGTTTACGTTGTTGTCGAGAAGGTGATCACTTGTTGTATAAGTTGTCCAGTTCTGGCCGTTATAACGAGAAAGGCCAGCATCGGTTCCAATCCAGGCAACATTCACAGAGTCAACATATATTGCTTTTATTTCGTTGCTGGGTAAATCACTGTTACTAGTTGTAAATTGTGTGTCGCTTTCAACTTTATTCGATTTATTAGTTGCAATAGTTTGATTCGCAATCAATAAGATTAGTAAAGCAATGATTGATAGAGATGATCCGATTAAGGTTGTTTTGTTTTGTGTCTTTTTTGGGCTATTAAGTGTTTTCATTTTATCTGATTGAATTAGTGACGACATGGCTATTCAAGTCGCAATTTAGTTTGTATTAAATAAAAAACCCAACAAGAATGTGTTGGGCTTTTTATTTACTGAATTTGGTTTATTGTTTTTCAAATTTTATTGTTGATTGTTTTGTGCCGTTGCTTGTTTTAGCAGTAACATTTACAAAATATAGTCCATTGTTTAAATTTGCTGCATTCCAAGAAAACTCCTGAGTTCCATTAATTGTTTCTACAGGATCTATACTTGCAATTCTTCTTCCTTCTAAAGAATAAATCGTAGCACTTACAGTACCTTCGTATCCAATGTTAAAACTTAGAGTTAAGTTGTTTTGAACCGGGTTTGGATATGCCTTTAATTCTATTGTGCTATTATTTAATTTTAGAAGCGGATTCGAGGTGAAAAAGTCGGGTGAAAGTTTTACCAACTCAATTCCATCAGCAGTTCCTAGGTTGCGTGAATACTGCATATCGGTAGCATTGTTCCAATGTTCATGCACGCCTAAGCTTTCAATCTCTGTTCCATCGTTCTCTGGATCGTAGGTGATACCTGTTGGCCAGTTTACTTTGTCAGCAGCCTGGTGTAAATAATCATCTACGGCACCATAATGTGGGTTTGCATATTCGCTTCCGCTTGTTCCATCGTATTCATAATACAAGAAATCGAAACCTACAGATTCAATTGCAACTGGGTCTAATGAAACAAACAAAGAAGAAGACCAATCTCCGTTCCAAGGTGCTTTTTGCCATTTATCTGGTTTGTGATTTTCGTGTTTAGATGCATACAGGGCATCCATAATAAAAATAAGGTTTTTCTTTCCAAGTAATTCATGTCCCATCATATCTACCTGCGTACGGTAAAGGCCATAAGTATTTCTTAATGGATTAACTGAACCAACTTCAACTAAACCAGCGTGTAAATGTTTGGCACTTTCTCGAGTGTGAGAACCAAAATGGTTTTTGGCAAACATGGTTACTCCAGCTCTAATATGAGCCTTCATTGCTGGAATGTTGATCATGTATTCCATGTCTTCAAAAATGGTATATAAGTTATCTGTTTGAATTGGTGAGCCATCAAGAGCATCATTCCAATCACCAGTGCGTAACACTTCTCCTCTGTCGGAATAATCTATAACCGCAGTTGTACTTTTCACTACTTTTTCACGACCTAAAGTCGATTTTGTATTATCTAAATAATGAACATTAGGAAATTCTCCATGCCATTTTTCATAGTCGTCTTTATACATGTGTTTCATAGGGTCGCCTATGTAAATATCATCTTCGGCAACTCCAACAATGTTAACTAAATGGCGTAGTACTGAAGTGACAACTTGAGGTGATGTTTCGCTCATTGCATAATTGCCGTTTGTTGTAACTCTTGAAAGATCAGATTCTTTAAAGTTACCACCCCAAGAACTAGTTCTATTAATTTTGATAAAAATAATTTCACCAGCAGAGTATGATATAGCTCCTTTTCCTCTTTCAGTATTATGGTATTTGAAGACCGCATCCCATGAATCTTTAATTGTTGATTTACTTGTTATCTTCAACATAGTAGCATCTAGCATTTGGTCAACCTGATCTTGATCGGTTGCTGAATCCATAAAATAGGCATAACTACTTGTGTTATTGCAATTTTTGTCGGTAGCATCTGGATTGTAGGCCCATACAACGCGGCCAGGGTTTATTCCTTTAGCAATTCCCATTGGTGAATTTGCTTCTTCTAATGGACTTCCCACAGATTGTTCTACCTGATTGTTTTTAATTGTTGAAATTCCTGGTATTGCTAAAGCAATTACGAAGAACAAAACGGTTAAAGTAATTTGAGCTGATTTAAAACCCTTAGGGAATTTCTTAAAAAGAAGAGCAGCACCACTAAGCGATATTAAATATATCACAAAGCTCGACATAAAAGGAGCAGCAGCTCTCATGCATGGATATGAAGCTCGTGAAGGTTTTGGTATTACTCGAATAAGGAACCATACAGTAGACGCAATTCCTATAATAATAAATCCCGTTTTACTCCATAGTTTAGAACCTTTAATTGAAGTGATTTTTTGTGTAAAATTCTTAAATTTCATTGTATAATTATTCGTTAGGTATATCAATAAAAAATATCCTTTCTATTAAAAAGGATAGATGGTTTGGTTGTTTTTGGTCTGTATGTGAAACTTATTGTTTTGAAATCGCGAATTAGCTAAATCTTAATTTCATTCGCAATATATCTTTTTTTTAGATAGCTTACTTATAATAAGATGTTAATTTATTATAGCATTATTTCAATTTTTAGTTTTTTATTATCCTGCAAACGAAGTTTTTTGTAAAACATCATCATTTGTTTTGACCGATATTAGTTCATAAGGTTTAATTTCATTTTTTTATTTCTTAGTATTGCTTTAATTTGCGAATTGCTAAACCCATTTATACCAACAAAAATGAAACAAAAAGTAATAGATAGATTTATACGCTATATCAGAGTTGAGACAACATCTGATCCCAAGAGTGGTTTGCACCCGAGTACTCCTAGTCAACTTGATTTTTCACGTAAATTGGCTGAAGAATTGAAGCAAATAGGATTGTCGAATGTAACTGTCGACGATAATGCATATGTAATGGCAACTTTACCATCAAATATCGAAAAGACAGTTCCTGTTGTTGGCTTTGTTGCCCATGTTGATACTAGTCCCGATTTTTCGGGAAAGAATGTAAATCCATTATTTGTTGAGAATTACAATGGCGAAAAAATTGTATTGAATAAGGAACTTGAAATAGAGCTTGATCCAAAGCTATTTCCTGAGCTATTAAATTACAAAGGACAAACATTAATAACCACCGATGGAACAACATTACTAAGTGCTGACGATAAAGCTGGTTTAGCAGAGATCGTAACAGCAATGGAATATCTTATTGCTAATCCTGAAATTCCACATGGCGAAGTTAAAGTTGGCTTTACTCCTGATGAAGAAATTGGCGAAGGTGCTAATTATTTCGATGTTGAGAAATTTGGTGCTCAGTTTGCCTATACAATGGATGGTGGCGAAATTGGAGAGTTAGAATTTGAAAACTTTAATGCCGCTGGAGCAAAAATCAAAATAAATGGGCGCATTGTTCATCCTGGCTTTGCAAAAAATAAAATGAAGAATTCGTTGCTTATTGCACAGCAACTATTAAATATGCTTCCTGCAAACGAAGTGCCTCAGCATACCGATGGTTTCGAAGGATTTTATCATTTAATGGAAATGAACGGAAAGGTTGAAGAATGCAATATGGAGTTTATTATTCGTGATCATAACCGTGCAATTTTCGAACATCGTAAAGAAATTATTCAAGGAATAGTAACGCAACTAAATATACAGTATGGCGAAGGTACCGTAGAGCTTGATTTAAAAGATCAGTACTACAATATGCTTGAAAAAATTGAACCGGTTAAGTATATTGTTGATATTGCAGAACAAGCTATGATTGATTGTGGTATTAGTCCAAAAATTAAAGCAATTCGTGGAGGAACTGATGGCGCACGCTTATCATACATGGGCTTACCTTGTCCAAATATTTTTGCTGGTGGACATAATTTTCATGGCAAATATGAATTTGTACCTGTAGAGTCGATGCAAAAGGCGGTTGAAGTAATTTTAAAAATTATTGAAAGAGTGCAAAATGTTAAATAAGAAGTCATTAAATTACATTTTATAATGTATAGCAAATTTCTACAAAATATTAACTCACAACAATTGTTCAGTTCCAACGATAAGATCTTATTGGGGATTAGTGGAGGAGTAGATTCAGTTGTACTTACTCATTTAGTTAATAAACTTGGAAATAAATTTGCGTTGGCACATTGCAACTTTAATCTTCGGGATTTTGATTCAGATCAAGATGAGGTGTTTGTAAAAAAATTAGCTAACGATTTAGGAGTAAAGTGCTATTTGAGCTCGTTTCAAACTAAAGAATATGCTAACGAAAAAGGAATTTCTATTGAAATGGCTGCACGTGAATTGCGGTACGATTGGTTCGAGAAACTTAGAGTTGACAATTAATTTGATTGGATTTTTGTTGGGCACCATTTAGATGACGTGTTAGAAACATTTATGCTGAACCTTAGTAGAGGAACAGGTATTAGAGGTTTGTCGGGCATTAAAGCAAAGGCGGGAAAAATAGTTAGACCCTTGCTTTTTGCATCGCGAAATGAGATTGAAGCGTATGCTAAAGAGAATGAATTTGATTTTCGGCATGATTCAAGTAATGATGATACCAACATCAAGCGAAATAAAGTTCGACACGAAATTCTTCCATTATTAGAGGAATTAAATCCTGCTTTCAAAAAGAATTTGCAACACACAATTCATACATTAAAAGAAACCGAAGCCGTTTTTCTTGATACCATTGAAAGCGTTAAAAAATCAATAGTAAAAAAGGAAGAAGGGTGGGTGAAAATTTCAAAAGATGAAATTCAAAATCTTAATCCAATATCAACTTATTTATTTGAATTGCTTCGAGAGTATCGATTCAAATCAGATGTGGTGAATGAAATAATAAAGTCAATTAATACTACTTCAGGGACTCAGTTTTTTTCAGAAACTCATCGCTTGGTTGTTGATAGAACTGATCTTATAATAACTTCTATAAAAAGAGTGAAGCCTGAATTGTTTTATATCGAAAAAGGAGTAACGTTTGTTGAGGCACCTTTAAGAATGAAAATAACATTTGAGCGATATGCTCCAGATTTTGTTATTCCTAATTCAATTCGAGTTGCAGTTTTTGATTACGATAAAATTAGGTTTCCGTTGGTGTTGCGGAAATGGCATAAAGGAGAGTACTTCAAACCATTAGGTATGGATGGTTTTAAAAAATTAAGTGACTTCTTTGTGGATGAAAAATATTCAATTCCCGAGAAAGAAAATGCCTGGATATTAGCAAGCGATAATAAAGTTGTATGGATTGTAGGAAAACGAATTGATGACAGATTCAAACTTTCTGATCAAACGAAACTGGTATTGCGTATCGAAATAATACAGTTTTAATATGCTTAAAAAAGAGCGTTTTGAAAAAGTTTTAGCATGGTTTCAAGAGAACATGCCTATTGCCGAAACTGAACTCGATTATACAAACCCCTACGAACTATTGGTAGCGGTAATTCTTTCGGCTCAGTGCACCGATAAAAGAGTAAATGTGATTACCCCTTTTCTTTTCGATAAGTATCCAACTGCAGCATTAATGGCCGAAGCAAGTTTTGATGAGGTTTTTGAATACATCAGAACTTGTTCTTATCCAAACAATAAAGCAAAGCATTTGGTTGGTATGGCAAAAATGCTGACCGAAACATTCAATAATGTGGTTCCAAGTGATGTCGACGAATTGCAAAGAATGCCAGGTGTTGGACGAAAAACAGCGAATGTTATTGCCTCAGTTGTTTATGATAAGCCAACCATGGCAGTCGATACACATGTGTTCAGGATTTCGGCACGTGTTGGGCTCTCAACTAATGCTAAAACGCCTTTACAGACTGAACAACAACTGATGAAATATATTCCACTCGAATTGGTACCCAAAGCTCATCACTGGCTTATTTTACACGGGCGTTACGTATGTAAAGCAAGAAAACCTGAATGCGATAAATGCGGATTGACACCTTATTGCAAGTATTTTGCAGCTTTATGAGTGAATGTTCTCAATCGCTAATAAGACCTCATAACTCAGACTTTTTCAGCTAAGTCTTTTTTTAGTCTCTCAGTTAAACCAATATTAACAAACTAACGGCCATTACAATCATACCACTCACTACACCATATATCGAAAGGTGATGTTCTCCATATTTTTCGGCTGTTGGTAACAATTCGTCTAAGGAGATAAAAACCATTATTCCGGCTACTGCCGATAAAATAATTCCAACTGCAATTCCCGATGTTTCTGACGTTAAGAAAGGCATTAAAAGTAGGTAGGCTAAAATTGCACCAACGGGTTCAGCTAATCCAGAAAGGAAAGAATATAGGAACGCTTTTTTTCTGCTTCCGGTTGCGTAATATATTGGAACTGAGACCGCAATGCCTTCAGGAATATTGTGAATTGCAATAGCAATTGCAATTGCAATACCAACTTCGGGGTTGTTTAGTGCAGCCATAAATGTGGCAATCCCTTCTGGGAAATTGTGAATGGCCAGAGCAACTGCTGTTAAAACGCCCATGCGGTATAATTTGTTAAATTTCTCTTCTTTCTTCGGATTGTCCATGTCTTCAATGGTTTTCACTTCATGCGGATTTTCCATCGATGGAATAAATTTATCAATCAATGCAATTAATAACATGCCACCAAAAAAAGAGCTTATGGTATAAAAAATTGCTTTTTTCTCACTAAATCTAGTAGCAAATTCATCCATTGCTGTTGGGAACAGTTCTACGAACGAAACGTATATCATAACGCCTGCTGAAAATCCTAGTACGTAGGATAACAATTTTGTATTTGTTCTTTTTGTAAAGAAAGCCAATGAACTACCAATACCTGTAGAAAGTCCTGCAAATGCAGTAAGTAAAAAGGCAATTAAAAAATTATCTGACATATAATTTGGTTTATTTAATCTTGTTTGTAATGCTTTAAAATTAGGAATATTTTAAGAACAAAAAAATGAGTATATCGATTGATCTTAACGAAAAGTACGACTACTAATTTATCTAATAAATGTTTCATTTGTATTTTTCAATACCTTTTTGTTAAGAAAAGTTATGAATCACTTTAAACAAATAAAAGATGACTTTGATTTTTCAAATAACTTGTTACATTTGCTTTCAAATAAATGATAACAAAAAATAAATAGTTATGGCTTACGTAATTTCTGACGAATGTATTGCATGTGGTACTTGTATCGATGAATGTCCGGTAGAAGCAATTGCTGAGGGTGATATTTATACAATCGATGCTGAGTTATGTACTGATTGTGGATCATGTGCAGAGGTTTGTCCAGTTGAAGCAATTTCAGCTGAATAATATCTTTTGTACAGTATATCATTTAATAGTTAGATGATATCTTGTACAAGGGTGTCCACATATGGACACCTTTTTTTTTATATAATTCACAAGAATGAAGCTTTATTTGTTCCTAACTTTTTTTAGAATTATACATTTTGTATTTTTGGAAAGTGTTAAACGAAGGCTTTAAAAGCAAAATTAGAAATAGAAAGATTTCTAAAACCATTGAAAAGAATAAACGGGAAATAAAGTTTCCAGTCTTAAGTGAAATTCGAACTTGTGGAGTTTTAGTTAAGAGTGATACTTATTCCGATAAACTTTTTGAGAAGTTAAATGAAAAAGTTGTTGTTGAAAAGTTATTCTTTAGTGATAAGAATAGAGACAAAGGTGATGATAGCAATGTCATATTTTTATCGGATATGAATTTTTGGGACTTACCTCCTAAATCGTTAATAAATGAATTTGTAGAAAAACCTTTCGATATATTGATTAATTTAGCATTTGAAAAGAATGATGCAATTGATTATGTTGTAGCAAGTTCAAATTCAAAATTTAAAGTCAACACCTTGCTTAG
>JAQIBQ010000367.1 GCA_027859005.1 Prolixibacteraceae bacterium
GGCAAAAAATTAGCTTGCTCAATTTCTTCGAGGTAAAAACTATTGGCTCTAAACAAGAAATAAAAAGGGGTAGTAAATCGAGGATTGTTCGATTTAGCATCAACAATGTGTTTTACACATTTGCGTTTGGATCGGAGTGAGACTAACACTGCATTTTCAAACAATAAAGGATAACCAATTTCGGTAATCCCATAGGTACCAACCCAAAATCCATTTTCAGGTTTTTCTGCCGATTTTCCTGTAATCTTATGCACATAATCACGAAGTGTTTGTGGCATCCACTCTCCGCCTGAAATAAAATAGGCATTGATGGTAGTCCAATCGATGTTCTTTTCCAGCGACTCCTCAACCATTAATTTAATAAAAATGGGGTCGCCAATAATAAAAACTTTATCATAATGAATGGCAACACTTTTAAGTAATCCGATAACAATATCGGTTCGAGGGCCAGTATCACTTACTGTATGATTGGAAAACACCTTAACTCCCATTGACGAAGAATTAATAATGAGTGTTTGGTTTTTCTTGGCACCAAAAAAGAGATCTAAAAACAAATCGGTATTGAAGGCTGCAATTTTCATCTCCTTTTTAGTGAATGCACCAATAGAGAATTTCTCAGACGAGCCCGAACTCATCATCACAAATCGAACATCTCTTGTTTTCCCTCGGGTAAGTTCATTTAAGTTTTTGTCTTCAAAAACAGATTGTTTGTTACTGAGGGGAACCCATTTTTTAAAATCTTCAAGGGTTTGCAACTTTGGAATGTTTTCTTTTTTCTGGCTAAGAAACCATCGATAAGAGTTGGCTAAAGCGACTACCTTGTTTCCAGATTTTGTTAGTTCATCTTTCCAATTGGCTTTTTTTAGAAAGAATTTTGCAAGCATTGAATAGAGCATAATAAATACCTTTACGTAACTATTTGTATATAACTATGTAGATACTATTAATTACTCCTAGGCTTAAATGGATACCCTATAATTAGATATTATAAAACATATTTACTAAACAATAAAAACTATATGCGAACTTTAATCAATTCTTTATTCAATGAACCAAAACGCATTCTTTATACTTTATTCTTAGTATTTTCACACATTGAAAGCATAGAAAATGAAGCATTTTTTTTTCACGATACTATTCGTTGCTATAGGAAGCATGTTGTATGGACAAAGTTGGGATGAGTTGATTTATAAAGACCAATTATTGCTCCACGATATTGAATGTAGTAGAAATAAATCCGTTCAATTATCCGATGATCCAACATTTGCTAAATGGGATCTTACTTACAATAAAATGGAACTCACTATTAATCCCGAAGTGTTGTACATCGAAGGTGAGGTACTCTTTCAATTTGTGGCACTCGAAGATCAACTAACATCAGTTACAATTGATTTATCAAATGAATTATTGGTAACTTCAATAAAACATCAGAACACCAACTTAAGTTATGCACGTTCAACTAATAAAATTCATGTTAGCTTTCCTGAGGCCCTTTCGAAGAACGAAATCTATTCCTTTACCGTTGAATACGAAGGCACCCCAACAAGTTCAGGTTTTGGATCTATTGAAAGAAGTTTTCATAGCGATGGAATAGCATCGTTGGAAACACTCTCGCAACCCTATGGTGCAAAAGATTGGTGGCCCTGCAAACAAAGCTTAGCCGATAAAATTGATTCAATCGATGTAATTGTGCATTCGCCAAAGCAATACGAAACGGCTTCAAACGGAGTATTAATTGAAAATTCAATTAATGGAGATACTAGAACTTGCACATGGAAACACCGACATCCCATTGCCACTTATTTGGTATTCTTTAGTACTACACAATACGAAAAATACTCTCACGAAGCCACCATGACGGATGGTTCAAAGGTTGAAATTTTAAATTATGTTTTTCCCGAGAGCTTTGAACTGGCTCAGGAAAGAACACCATTTACGGTTGATTTAATTGAATTGTACAGTCAACTTTTTATCGATTATCCTTTCAAGGATGAAAAATACGGTCATGCAGAATTCAGTTGGGGCGGAGGAATGGAACACCAAACCATGAGTTCAATGGGTGGTTTTAACTACAGTTTAATTGCTCACGAATTGGCGCACCAATGGTTTGGCGATTTTATTACTTGTGGTAGTTGGAACGACATATGGTTAAACGAAGGTTTTGCCACTTATTTAACCGGACTTTATTATGAACATTTAGACCCCGATCCTTGGTGGGGAAAGTGGCGTTTAGATGTGATTTCAAGAGTTACATCACAACCAGGGGGGAGTATTTTCGTTGAAGACATAAACGACGTAGGTAAAATATTTGATTCACGCTTAAGCTACAACAAAGGAGCTTATGTATTGCACATGTTACGCGGGCAAATTGGGGATGAAAACTTTTTTGCAGGCATTAGAAATTACTTGGCTGATGAACGTGCACAAAATGGTTTTGCCACAACAGCTATTTTAAGAGAAAATATTGAAGAGGCTGCAGATACCAGCTTAACTGAATTTTTCGAAGATTGGATTTATGGCGAAGGACATCCAATATACGACATCTCACTTAAGTACTCTTCAAGCTTATTGCAGGTTGAACTCAAGCAAACAGCATCGGCACCCAATGGTCCTTTTTTTGAGATGAAAATTCCAATTTCGGTTTATACTAAGGGAATACTTAACACCTATTGGCTAAATAATAAAAACGAAGAAGAAAGCTTCACTTATGCCTTAACTGAACTTCCCGATTCAATTGTAATCGATAAAGAAAATTGGATTCTAGGCGAGTTTAACACTACAATTACTTCGGTTCCATTGTTCCAAAAGAAAGAACTTCAAATCTATTACAGTCAAACAAAAAACGAAATTATTGTTGAAGTACCCAACACCAAGTTTGGCCAATTATCGGTTTTCAATTTAAGTGGACAAGCAATTTCAAAAAATAAGTGGAATGAAGAGAACAATACTATTTCAACCCGCTTAATGAAACAAGGTATTTACATTCTACTTTTTGAAGGAGAAGCCAAAAAACTTTCGACTCGCTTCTATGTGAAATAAAAATGGAACACGAATGACGTAGATTTAACGGATAGAAAAAGGAAAAGAAAAAAAATCCACTTCCAATTCTCAGATATATAAAATCCGTGCCATCCGAAAAATCTGCGAGAAATATTTTTTATCTCGCGGATGACACAAATTACACGGATTTTAAACTTAATAGATGAGTCTATTTCACAAAGGCACGATTTTCGCTTTCTTTAGTTTCAATGGACAACACAGCCTCTTCCAAGCCTTCCGATTTTGCTATTAGTTTAATTGTTCCTGCTTCTTTGGTGCTTTGCACAATAACCTGAGCATAACCACTAAACAGACTACGTCTGTATGCTTTTGCTGGAACAATTACCTGAACAACTCCAGGATTTGTATTGGGTGAATCCCAACTATTTTTCACTTTGTAGGGAGTTGCAACAATAGCTATTTCGTTTTTACCAGCTTTTAGTTTTGCCACATCAAGTTGAAAAGTATGGCGCTCTTTTTCATCCTTATTCAACTCAGACGAAATTGCTTCACCGTTGATGTAAACGGTTTGCAAATTGCCTATGCAGTTGTAAAATAAATTCACTTTTGCATCAGCTAAATCCTCAGGAAGTGAAATTGTTCCTCTATATACAACGGCATTAGCTTTCTGAATTTCTTTTTGGATTTTCCAAAGCGAAGGCCAATCGGAATCGTTGTACCCCAATTCTATCTCGGGGCAATTCTCAGTGGAGTTTACCACTTTTGCTTTCAGGTTTTCAATTTTTAATGCACTAACTTTCTCAATGTACTTATCGGCCTCCAAACAGGTATTGTCGCCATTTCCAACGCCAATAATTTTTCCGGGGCCTTCAATTTCAAATTGAACAAGGTTCGATGCAGTAGGTACAGTTCTTCCTTTTTTATCGAAGGTTGAAACAGAAATAATAGCTAAATCTTCGCCATTGGCTTTAATGTTTTGTTGATGTGCTTGAAGTTTCAATGAAACAGGATCGGATGTTGTTTCAACTATTTCGGTTAGCAGTTGCTTACCATTTTTATATCCTAGGGCTTTTAACTCACCAGCTTTATAAGGAACCATCCACTCCAAGTGAGAATTTTGCTCCATGCTTTGTTTACCCACACTTTTTTTGTTCACAAAAAGTTCTACTTCGTAGCAATTACTGTAAGCAACTACTTTGATAGTATCGCCTTCTTTTCCTTCCCAATTCCAATGGGGCAATAAATGCAAAACAGGCTCACTTCCCCACCACGATTTCAAATACCACACATTGTCTTTTGGAAAGCCGCAAACATCGTACATTCCAAAATAAGAGTGAATAGAAGGCCAACCATAAGGCGTTGGTTCTCCGCGATAATCGAAACCGGTCCAAATGAACATACCGGCCAAATAATCGCGCGAATCGTAGTACTTCCAACAATGTTCAATGCTAAAGAACCAACCATTAGGGGTTGCTCTGTCGTAGGCTGCAATGTGCTGTTTCTCTTCATCATCGAAATAAATACCACGGGTAGTATTGGTTGACCCTTCTTCGGTTCCCATGCTTGGTTTATCGGGGAAACGTGCATGATAATCGTCGGTACTTCCGTGGTTCAGATAATTGAAACCCATCACTTCAATGTGCTTCGAAACACCATTTCCCCAACCGCCACTACTGGCTGCATTTTTCATTCGAGTTGGGTCTAATTTATTGGCATAAGCCTGCATGTTGGCAATTATTCGTTCACCTACAATGTTGCCTTCAATACCCCATTCTTCATTTCCCATGGAATAAATCACCACCGAAGGATGATTTCTGTCGCGTTTAATTAAACGTTCCATCTGACTTTTAATAAAAGGAGCTGTACCCATTAAACGATGCTCATCAATTACCACCATTCCTAATCGGTCGCAGGCTTCTAGTAATTCGGGAGTTGGAGCATTATGCGAAGTTCGGTAGGCATTGCTGCCCATTTCTTTCAATTTTGAAATACGAAAATATTGTAATTCATCGGGGATTGCTGTACCCACTCCTGCATGATCCTGATGGTTGTTTGTTCCCTTCAATTTTACATGTTCTCCATTTAAGAAGAAACCTTTATCGGGATCGAATTTTATGGTGCGAATACCTATTGTTGTGTTGTAAGTATCAGTCGTATCGCCTTCTGTTGTTACCATTGTTCGAACTTGGTATAAGTACGGATCGTTAATGGACCAGAGGTGCGGATTATCAACTTTAAGGCTTTGATTCACCTTTACCGTTTCTAAAGCATTCACCTCGTTTAATGATGAAATTGTTTCAGCAACAACTTCCCCGTTGGCATCGAGTAATTGCTGTTTCAAATTGAATAAGGCTTCATTTAGGTAATCATTTTGCACTTCGGTTTCGATGGTAAGTGTTGCATTTCCATTTTCAACTTCGGAATGAATAAATGTTCCGTAATTTGCCACATGCAAAGGGCTTGTTTTGGTGAGCCATACATGACGATAAATTCCAGCTCCCTCGTAAAACCAACCTTCTTCATAGGTGGCATCTACCCGAACTGCAATCACATTTCGTTGTCCATAATTCAGGTATTCTGTAATATCGTAGGTTGTGGGAACATATCCACTGGTTTCGTTTCCTAAATAATGTCCGTTTATGAAAATGGTTGCATCGCGATGAACGCCATCAAATGTAATGGAAATGCGTTTCCCTAAATCGTTGTTGGGAACAACAAATTCTTTCCGATACCAGCCCACACTTACTTCGGGGAAATTACGTCCAATAGCTTTGTAACCATGGCTGTGACTTCCGTTGTTATCGAAAGGCTGTTCAACAGCAAAATCGTGAGGAATATCTAATACGCGCCATGCACGATCGTCGAAATTGGCAGCTGCCGCTCCATCGCCATAACCTGCTTTGGCAAAGAAAGAGAAGTAGCCAGTTCCATGACCGAAATCTTTATCGGCATCGGAAGGGTGTCCATAAGCAAATTTCCAATCGAAATCCATCAACAATTTCTCACGTTGGATATTGTCTGCCTGCAAGCTAGAAACCCAACTTATGATGGCAAGCATTAAAATCAATTTCTTCATTTTCTTATTCTTTTTAATTTACAGAATAATCAAATGTATAAGAATGAAAGTGATTCTGAAAGCATGAAGTTAAATTGGAGACATTTGGGTTAGTAATTAGCGACATTTCGCTACTTACAACTATCGCTTGAGCACGAGCTACAACTTGAACCGCAAGAACTCACTTCGGCCATTTGTGGAAGGAAACGTCCCAATTGTCCGTCAAGCAAAAGTTCAACATTCAACTTTAGCTCATTGCTAAGTGCCTTATAAACGGTAATATTCTGATCGTTGAAATACTTCAATGCCATTGCTTGCATTTTGTTACAAACCAGTTGCTGAATATTCAGTTCAGACAAGACTGAAATCAAATCAGTTTTTTCACTCTTGTTGCTTACCTCGGTTATTGAATACGTAGTGTATTCTTTGGTTTTCAAATCGAAACTAGCCAACCAATCACATCCATGAAAATTATCAGCTAAAATTGTATCATCAGGCATCATTAAAGGAAATCCAACTCTCATACTCATCAATTTTATAATCCTACCAAAATGTAATTTTTTGTGATGAAAACTTCGAAAATGTAGTTCGATATATCTATTGCTGTTGTATCTAAACAAGCTCTATATCGCTATAAAACAGATTAAACAATTCAATTTGTTTCATTTTCGAATCTCATGCTTCACAGTCGTATTATTATTCGGCAATTGATGTGCCAATAAAAAAAGTTTTACAGATATCAATTATGTTTGCTTTTTTCCTCTATCAATTCAAAAGCGATACTTAACTCCAAGATCAACTCCAAAGCGATCTCCTTTCCAACGATATATGCTTGTAGGTTTATTTTGAGTTTCCATCAATTTAATCTCGTCAAAGGCTGTATTGGGTTTAGAATTCTGTCCAAGAGAAAAAGAGAATTGGGAGTATACAGATAGCTTCGAATTAACGGAATATTCAAGTCCAATTCCAGCATCTAAAACCCAATTATTATAGTTTTCGAGTTCCGTTTGCCTGTTGTTATTAGAATTTTGATTAGAATCATATTCGTTTAAATAGTTCTTTGTCTTTGCGAACAAATAACTTGCCCCCATATATGTAAAAACACTCCATTTATCGTTAAAAACATTAGTGCTTAGCTTTACATGAAGTGGAATAGCATAAAGGCCTTTGTCAAAAATTGAACTTGCCCCAATTAATGATTTGTCTAAACTATAATCAGATATAAAGAAACTGTTATTTAGCGTTGCACTTAATCGTGAAAAACCCGTTTCAATCGCTATGTTATTGGTTAAATTATATCCACCTTTTAACCCCACTTGAATTTCCCTTGGGTTAAATTGAAATTGATTACCATAAGTACTCATAATGATATTTTTGCCCATACCAGATTCGGCAGCCACATAAAACTTGCTTTGTGCATTTGCACCTAGTGCAAATAGAATAAATAGAACGAAATAATACTTTTTCATT
>JAQIBQ010000482.1 GCA_027859005.1 Prolixibacteraceae bacterium
ATTACAACCCGACTGGCATATGGTTTAAGTCCAATACTGCATGCGAGCATTCGCCTAATGAAAAATTGCCAGATTTAAAATTAAATATTCTTCCCCACAACAATGTCACATGATCCCAAATATATTTTTAACCAATCCTTCAAAGAATCAAAGGTGATAATAATACAATATTCTACAGCCAGTATGCAACCTTTTTTAATTGAAAAACTGAATTTGGATAGGATCAAATCAAGAATTGTAGTTTCGAAATTTTACAGCTATATTTCGGGTAATCAAAACCTGACGACCGAATTGATGAAAAGACTTTTTCTATTTGTTCTTGTATTTAATTTCATTTCGATAGTATGTGAAGCTCAATTAAAAAACACAACAATAAATTTCACTTCAACAAGCTATAACTTTGATGGCGCTTTTTATGGCACTCCAGCGAAAGCCAACAACGATAATGTAATAATTGGTTCGCAAAATAAGAACATTTATTTCTTTACTAAAAAGGGTGAATTGATTTCTATGTTTGAGGCTGAAAAACCGATACATTCAACGGCAAAATTATTATCAAATAATCTTCTTGCTTTAGGATGCTTTGATAAAAACATCTATTTTTTCAAGGAAAATGGAGAGTTAGTTAAACAAATACAACCCGGTGGAAAAACGTTTCCTGAAGTAGAAGAGTTACCCGATGGTCGCATTTTTTTTGGTACCAATAAAGGACGTTTTGTTATTTATAATCTTGAAGATGACTCACAAATCGAATTCAAAGACAAGAAGCTTGTACACGGAGCGCCTTTACTTTTATCGAACGGAAATATTGCTGTAGGTTCGAGCTATAAGCGTATGTATATTTTCTCAGATAATTGTGAGTTAAAATACGTATTTAAAACAAAAGGTTGGATCATGCATTCGAAGCCAGTCGAACTTGAGAATGGAAACATTGTTTTTGGATCATACGACAAACACATCTACTGCATAAACTCCAAGGCCGAATTGGTATGGAAATATAAAACGAAAGGGCGAATACATGCCTCTCCTATTCAATTGTCGAATGGCACTATTATTTGCGGTTCATTCGATGGAAACGTTTATTTCTTATCACCAAATGGTGAATTATTAAACACTTATGAAACAAAAAGAAAGATAATCGCTTCTGCAACAATTGTAAACGATTCAACATTCGCTGTTGGTGGAATTGATAAACAACTGTATTTCCTATCGAACGAAGCTGAACTCATTTCAAAGTTCGATGCCAAAGGAAGCATTTTTTCTACTCCAATAGTGCTTTCGGATGAAACGGTTGTTTGTGCAACCATGAATGGCAAAATACATTTTATTAAACCGTCAATATATTTTTAGATGCCATATATCCAAACCATTAAGATGTATTTATTATCATATTTGACTAAAGCCCTTTCTTCAAACAGATATAAATTACACCGAATTTAAGGGCTATTAAAACCTCGCCAATTATAGACTCAATATATTTTTTAATCGGACACAATTCAAAAACAATAACGAACGATTAAATTTTGTGAAACCCTTTTATTGCTTTCTTTTCTTCTTGCCTTGAAACCAAAACCTTACACCATCGCGAACGATCATCACAATTTCTTTTCCCAAAAAGAATAAGGAACCATAAAATAGAATTTCACCAAGTATAAATACTGCCAAAATAATTCCGCCACTTTGGGCTTTTGTATAGTTAAATAAAACTCCAATTGCTCCCCCAATTAACGGTGATCCAACAATCAAAAAATAACTTAGTAGCTGAACACCAAACATTACTTTTTTGAAAGGTGTATTTACTAAATCTTTCAAGCTACGTTTCGGCTTCTTTTGAGTCAATGGTTCCGTTGTTTTATTCATCTGCAACTAGTTCTATTAAGTTTCCCTCCACATCTACGACAACACTCTCGTAGTATCCATCGCCAGTAAGCCTGGGTTGGCTTTGAATTGTTATTCCATCTTGCTCAAAACGCTTAGTTAACTTATTTACAGCTGCTCTTGAGCCAACAGTAATGGCAATGTGAGCATATCCAACAAATTGATGAAGTGTGCTCTCTGTAATATCATCTCTGTTCATTAATTCAATTCGAGGTCCACTATCGAAACGGATAAAAAAGGAGCTGAATTTCTTTATTGAATTGGTATAGCCTGAATTTGAAGTACAAGAAAAATACTTTAAGTAGAATGCTCTCATCTTTTCCAGATCCGTAACCCAAATTGCGATATGATCTATTTTCATTTTTAAATTGAAGTAAAACCGTTTTGTTATTTGCCTTTCAAAACTAGTAAAATCAGAGAAAAGTAAAAGCCTCACTGTACTGCAAGGCTTTTACGTTGTTTATTAGTTTGTTCTATCTAATTTCTTTCGTATACTAATTCCGACTCTTGGTTTCCCCAAGGCGATTTAGATGTTGATTTGATTAAAAGTAGCGATCCATCATCACTAATCGACCATATTTCGTTTGAGGTCATTTCACGTTTTTCATCTCCTCCAGGAAACAATATTTTTGAATCAATAATTAATTCATTGTTTTCACCCCAGCTAATTTTCGAAACCACAGGCATTCCCCTATCGTTCACTGAATTTGTTTCAACTCCGGTGGCCGCATATACATCGTGAGAATATTTATCATCGGCCCATTCAACAATAGAAGTACGTTCATCCATTAATTCATCGGCAAGCTTTACAATTTCAAGTTTATAAGCGCTGTTTCCAAAACCTCTACTCGCTTTACTCTTCTCTGGATTCAATAACCAACTGCCATTATAAGAAGTTTCATCGGGTGAAAGCGGTGCCAGTTTACATTTTTTACGGAAAGAATTTAAAACTGAGAGGTAGGCTTCATCTTCTTGAAACAAAACTCTAGGATTTTCAACATGATTGGCGTACTCTTTTGGCGTAGTATTTCGAACCATTCCGGCCCAAACAACCCAATAAGCCCAGTTTGGTTGTGCATTCATAACTTCAGCTGTAGGAGGATTTCCAACTTCTCCTAGAACCAAAGGTTTACCTTCTGAAAGTTCCATTAAACCATCGTAATAACTTTGAGCAAAATCGCTCCCATATACATCAAGTGCGAGCATATCGAGGTATTCGTTTCCAGGATAATACTTTTCAAATTCCATACCTGGCCTACTCACTCTATCAACGCTCCACACCCAAATGAGGTTGGTAAATTTGTGGTGTTTTACGTATCGGTCAAACAAGGTTTGATAAATTGCCTTGGTAGTATATTCGCCTTCGGTTCGTCCTCCCCACCAAAACCAGTTTCCATTCATTTCGTGATAGGGACGCCACAAAACAGGCACTTTAGCTTCTTGCAATTGCTTTAGGAAATAAGCAACCGTATCCATTTGAGCAAACCAACGTGTATTAAGCTCGGTTCCCGGAGTAAATAACTCTTCATATTGTTCGTCGAGTAATTGTCCTTGCACACTGGCTAATTTAGTAGAATCGGCACCAGGCATTCCTCTAAAGGTTACAGGTTCTTCGACTGTAGGAGGTACAGCATGCCAACAAATGGTAACAATTGAACCCATTTTATGCTGACGAATGGCTTCGGTAACAATATCTGGACGTGCTAAATAAGAATCAGTATCACCCTCTTCAGCAAAACCCATATCGGTACTCCAAACAACTGGTTATTTACCAATAAATTTTTTGGCAAACTTCGAGTTCTTATCCATTGTTGCTGGATAATTGTGCTGCCCTGTTAGAATATTCGTTCCTGAAATTGACTGGAATAATTCAAGTAAAGCCACCGTTTCGGGCAAAGCATTTGGCGTAACAGGATCGATTGGAGTAGCTGCAATACCAATACTAGCTACAAAAGGAAATAACAACAACAATAAAGTTGTTTTAAAAAAACAGGTTTTCATACAGTTAGATTTTTGAAATGTAAAAGTCAAAAACAATTTAACTACATTTCGAGTTTAGCTTATTAATAGTTGTAGATTCGAGAACCAAGATAGGAAATTGTTTATAGTGTAAGCAGATATACTTACTAAAGTTCGAATTGAACTAAACCACTTTGCACTGGAAGTACATCGGTTTAAAAATTGAATTAAATTCAAAATTAGAGAATAAATGTTTTAAAAAAGTAAATGAAATAATGAATAGCATACCAACACAACAATTGAAACACGAAGACGAAAACGTATTCTTTGCTTTCAGAACAATGGAAGAGAATCATTTATTACATGCCAATAGTAAACCTTTACCACACCGGCACGATTTCTATACAATTTTGCTGGTAAAAAATGCATGTGGTTCACATTACATCGACTATGTAGAGCATAAAATGAAACCCGAACTTGTTTTTTTTGTAAGTCCAGGACAGGTTCATCAAGTTGTTGTGAACAATAACAATCCGAGTGGCGACATCCTCATGTTCAGCGATGAGTTTTTGAATAGAAACTACATCAGTAACGAATTTATTACGAATTTGGGAATGTTTTCGTGCAATGTTGGAACACCTCCGTTAGAAGTCCCTTCGGATTCATTTCAGAAATTAGTTTCAATCTCATTAGCTATTAAAGAAGCTTTTATAAATGATAATAATTTCAAATTTGACAGCATTGCAGCTCACTTAAAATTGTTTCTAATCGAATGCAATAAATTTGCTATAAAATCACAAGACGAGAACCCTCAAACGCTACAATCGGGCCGACCAATTATTAATAAATTTAGAAAATTGCTCAATGAAAACTTTAAAATATGGCATAAGGTAAACGAGTATTCAAATGAGATGAATATTAGCCCCGATTATTTGAATAACATTATTAAAACAAGCATTGGTAAAACGGCAAAAGAAATGATTTTTCAACGAATTATTCTTGAAGCAAAACGACTTGGCTTATACACTCATTTATCGACCAAAGAAGTTGCTTATCAATTAGGATACGACGATCCATCGCACTTTAGTAAGTTTTTCAAAAAAGAAACAAAACAATCTTTTACCGAATTTAAAGCTCAACTCGAAACCAATGGTTAAATGCTATTGAAACTCGGAAATACTAGACTGATAAGAATATTTCATTTTTTAATATACAGTGCTGTAATTTCTCAGTTCTTCTGCCCTTCTGTAATTCAGTCCTTCAATTTTTCAGTTTTTCTGTCCTTCTGTCCTTCAGTTTTTCAGTATTTAAATCCCCAACGTTCGCGTTAACTTATAGTGCCAACCCCATACTTTTTTCATCCAATGCCCTACAATTGGTAAGGGAATAAAAACATCTTTGGGCCCTTTTCGGTAGATAAACCCTGCACCGTTTCCTGTATCCATTACGCACAAAATATTGATATGTTTCTGATAGCCCTTCCGTTTTGTTCCACCTTTAATAGCTCTATCAATATTATAAGCAGCATTCTTTCCCATTACAACAGCCATGTGTCCTTGTTTTGCTTTCCATTCTGGTCCGTTCATTGCAGCTACATCCCCTACGGCATATATGTTATCAAAACCTTCAACCTTTGAGTGGTCGTCGGTTTTTACAAAACCCGCATCGCTTAACGGAAGATCAGACTGCTGTAATATTGCTGGACCAGCCGATGCAGGAATAAACATGGTTAAATCACTTTCAATAAATGTATCGTTTTCGATGTAAATTCCATTGTGATCAAATCCGGTAATTTTTTTGCCTACTCTTTTTGCAATACCTTCTTTGTTAAGCATTACATCTAGCATTTTATAGCCACTTTTCCCCATTCGTTTTCCTGGCTCTGGCATAGGCGCAAAAAAGGTAAAGTCGAATTTATCGTATAAATTCTTCTGTTTTAGTGTTGAAATAAAATTAAACATGATTTCAAATGCCGGGCCACCGCGAACGCCACTTTTATCTTTTGGATTTCCGCCAAAACCTATGGCAATTTTCCCTTCCCCTTTTTCAATTAACTCATCAAAACGAGTTTTCATTGCTAACGATTTCTTTGGTTGTCCACAAATTGAAAAAGTATGTTCAATTCCTTTGTGTTTCATTTTATCGGCACCAATGGCTAAAACCAAATAATCGTATTTCAAGGTTTGAGTGTTCAATTCAATTTCTTGTTCATTTCCTTTTACATTTACTAATTCGTCTACAACAAGCTTGAATCCGTGTCGCTTTGCTAGCATTGGTAAGGACAATGTTGATTTATCAAAAGGAATTTTACCCGTTGGAATCCATATTGAAATTGGATAAATAAAAAAATAATCCCGATTCGAAACCAAGGTTACATCGTATTTATTCTTTCGCAATGCAATAGCAGCTTCAACCCCAGCAAAACCACCTCCAACAATAACTATTTGTTTTGTACCTGTTTTCATTCATCTCTATTTTTAATATTCTTCTACAAAGATTAATCATTTTAAGAATCTAGTTTGTGATATTGTGCACAAATACAAAATGATCTATAATCGTAACGAAATGTAATATTCACCACAATGTTTATACAAATTACCCCCATAAAATATAAAACAGTTGCTTATTTTTGATTCGGAAACCTGAATAATAAATAACAACTAATTAAAATGAAACGAAGCCTACTAGCACTCCTGATCTTAGTATTATCTTTTCACATTGCGAATTCGGCAAACGACTGGGAAAATCAAACAATAATTGAGAAAAATAAAATGAAAGCCCATTCAACGGCTTATTCATACAATTCTATTGATGATGCTTTATCAGGGAATCGGAATAATTCATCGATAAAATTCTTAAATGGAGATTGGCAATTCAACTTTGTACCCGAATCATCTGAAAGACCACTCGATTTTTGGAAGTCCGGTTTTGATGCCAATAATTGGGAAACAATAGACGTTCCTTCATGCTGGGAAATGCGTGGCTTTGGTACTCCTATTTATACCAACATTACCTATCCATTCCCAGTAAATCCACCGTTTATTGAGCGCGAAAATCCTGTTGGATCGTATTTAAAGGAGTTCGAAATTTCGGAAGAATGGGCCGCCAAAAGCATTATTCTACATTTTGGTGGTGTATCGTCGGCCTTTTACGTTTGGGTTAATGGGAAAGAGGTTGGTTATAGCCAAGATAGTCGTTTGCCAGCAGAATTTGACATCACAGATTTTATTTCCGAAGGTAAAAACAAAGTTGCCGTACAAGTATTTCGATGGAGCGATGGTTCCTACCTCGAAGATCAGGATCATTGGCGCATGAGTGGCTTACACCGTGAAGTTTACTTAAAAGCAGTTCCTAAAGTTTCAATCTCCGATTGTTTTATACGTTCAATTTTAAATGAAACCTATACTTCTGCTAAAATTGAAGTTCGTCCTGAAATAGAAAATAGCAACAATACAAAGCTCAACGGTTGGAAAATTAAAAGTCAACTTTATACACCTTACAACAAAGCCGTTTGGAACGAAACAACATCATTAAGTGTCAAAGCAATTTCTGAAGAAAGATATCCACAACAAGACAATGTATATTTCTCGTTAATTGAAGGCGAAGTAAACAATCCGCTTTTATGGAGTGCCGAAAGCCCCAATTTATATACTTATATTATTTGGCTCGAAGACGATAATGGCAACACGCTTGATGTACAATCTTTTAAAATTGGCTTACGCGAAATTTCAACCAGCAATGGCATTTTCAAAATAAATGGTGAGGCAGTAAAACTAAAAGGAGTTAATCGCCACGACCATAGCGAAATAAATGGAAAAACAGTGAGTCGTGAAGAAATACTCAAGGATGTTGTACTTATGAAACAACTCAATTTTAATGCAGTACGCACATCACACTACCCTAACGATCCTTATTTCCTTGAAATGTGCGACGAACATGGATTATATGTAATAGATGAAGCCAATCTTGAAACACATGGTTTAAATGGCATATTAACAAACGATCCATCATGGGCCTATGCTTTTGTAAGCCGTGCAATTAATATGGTTGAACGAGATAAAAATCATCCTTCAATCATACTTTGGTCGTTAGGAAATGAATCAGGAATGGGCCCCAATCATGCTGCAATGGCTGGCTGGATCCATCAGTTCGATCCTCAACGTCCAATTCATTACGAAGGTGCAATTGGAGACATTTCGCATCCTGAATACGTCCCGTATAATTCACCTGAACGTTATAAATTTGGCTTATGGGCCAATCCACGCGATGCCGCTTGGGTTGATGTTGTGAGCAGAATGTACGACAGTATTGAAGGAATTAATGCTTTAGGAAATAGCAAATACGATCAACGTCCAGTTATGCTATGCGAGTATGTTCATTCAATGGGAAATTCAACCGGAAATTACAAAGAATACTGGGATGTGATTAACAACAACGATGTAATTTTTGGTGGTTTCATATGGGATTGGATCGACCAGGGAATTAAAGCAACTAGCGATAATGGCCAGAATTATTGGAAATATGGAGGCGATTTTGGTGATACACCAAACGACGAGAATTTCTGTATGAATGGCATTGTTGATGCCAACCGAACCCCGCACCCAGCCGCGTACGAATGCAAATACGTTAATCAACCTGTTGTTTTCGAAGCAATTGATTTAGAAAAAGGAAAAATTAACATCACAAACCGCTTTAACTTTGATAACCTCAACTATTACGAACTGTTTTGGTTTCTTTCTGAAGATGGCAAACAGATTAAAAAAGGAGTAGTTGGTTCACCTGATATAGCTCCAAATAATTCAAGTGAAATACAAATCGATTTCGGAAAAATAGAAGCTAAAGCAGGAAAAGAATATTGGTTACTATTGAGCTATACAACAAAAGAAAACTATTCGTGGTGCGAAGCAGGACACGAAATTGCATACCAGCAATTCAAACTTCCTTTTACAAACACTCAAGCAAAGAAAAGTGAACAGAATAATAACGAAATTAATTATACAAAAACTGAGGACTTATTTTTCACAAATGACAAAATGAAGCTGACCATCGATAGTAAAACAGGATGGATAGCAAACTATGTTTTTGATGGAGAAACCTTAATTTCTTCTGATTTAAAGCCTAATTTCTGGAGAGCAATTACTGATAACGACAGAAGAGGTTGGAAAGCTCCAGAGAAATCGGGATTCTGGAAAACAGCGGCCAATGAACTTGAATTGGTTTCAATTGATGTAAAAGAAAATTCAGCAACTGAAAAATCGGTAACTGTTGTTAAAACAATCACGAATAAGATTGATTTAAAACTTGTCTATACCCTAAAAGGGAGTGGCGAAATTATAGTTGATTACAAGCTTACATGTAATAAGGAGCTACCAGATATGCTTCGTGTTGGAATGCAGTTTGAAACACCCAAAAAATTCAATAAAATGAGCTTTTATGGAAAAGGACCATGGGAAAATTACCGCGATCGCTCACAAGGTGCAATTGTAGACACTTATTCGGGTTTAGTTACAGATTTTATTTGGAATTACAGCTACCCTCAAGAAAATGGCAACAGAACCGATGTTCGATGGTTACAGCTTGCAAATAATAAAAATTCGGGATTCTTTATTGATGCCAACAAACTTCTTAGCACATCGGTTTGGCCTTGGAGTCAAGAAAACCTTGAAACAGCCAGACACCCATATGAACTCGATCAAAGCGATAATTTAACAGTTAATATTGATCTTATTCAAACAGGAGTTGGTGGAAATAACAGCTGGACAGACGCAGCTGCTCCTATTGAAAAATACAAAGTAAAACCCGGTGATTTCGCTTATCGTTTTAGTATTAAACCTATATCAGATACTACTAAATAATATATGTTATTAAGTAATTGAAAATGTATAATTGACAATTGAGAATAATGCAACTTGTTGTTCAGTTGTTAATTAAAGAAATCAAAACACGACATTATATCTGTCGGAATACTTATTCATTTAAAGATCCAACACAATATCCAACAACATGAATTACTCATAACTTGATGTTTTATGCATGTAACTATTTCAGTCTGCTTTGAAATAAATCATCATAATAATATTAGATTTTTAAAACTTATGAATAGTTTATATTGTTTAGTTACTAATTATTATTCATTACAAACTAAAATATAAATAAATGAAATCATATTTACTTATAGTCTTTTTCTTTTTTTTATCAACCGTAATATTTTCTCAGGAATATATGAAAGTTGAAAATGTAACTCGTGAAACGTCAAAAGGTATTCAACAAGGTTTTTTAATAACTGTTAAAGACGCCGATTTTAAAACGGTTCAGAAAGAATGGGAAAAAAGCATTAAAGATTGTAAATTCTTCGATGTACTTAAAAAGTCGGAATCGAAAGTTCAATTCTCACATCAGGGTGACGAATATATTGCCAATAACGTAATTATTAATACCATTTCATCTACTCCTATTAGTGTTATGGCGACCATTGCTGATATACAGGAAGGTATTCGTGTAATCGCATTTTTTCAATTAGATTCAGTTTATATTTCAAAAGACAATTCAAAAGAGGAAACTTACCTTGCCACTAAAAATTATTTACGCAGTTTTGGCATTGATATGCTTCAACAAACTGTAAAGAGCCATTTAGAAAGCCAAGAAAATCTACTTAATGATTTAGAAAACGAACTATCAAAACTTCAATCAAAAAAAGATGATTACGAAAAAAGCATAGGAA
>JAQIBQ010000487.1 GCA_027859005.1 Prolixibacteraceae bacterium
TCTAAGCGAACGTTTACTTTTTGCCCCTCCTTAATTTTCAGAAAGTCAGCTTCATTAACAATCGTATTTACTTTCATCCAAGTTAAATCAGGTACATTTCCCAATCTGTTACCTACATATACTTCATCACCAATTTTTAATAACTCATGAGAACGACGCTTCCTAGCAATCTGAAAAATTCCGGGAATAGGTGTCCGAACTGTTAACTGAGGCAAAACGTCATAGGCATTTTTTATTTCTTCCGATCTTCTTTTAACATTAATTTGCTGAATTTTCAATTGGTTTTGAGAAATTGTTTCGTACAATTCAATACTACGTTTCACTTTGTTTAAACGTAATTCAGCTTGTTTAAATTCCAGTTCTTTTAAACTCTTTATTTTATCGGATTCAAATCGGAATTGTTCCATTTCTAACTTTTTCAAATCGAACGAAGCTTGTTCACTGCGTAAGGAAGAACGCAATTCACTTTTTCGATTTTCGATTTGAACTAGAATTTTCTCGAGGTTTGCTTTTTGAGTCTCGAGTTCGTTTTCCTTTTCGATAATGAATTTTTTAATTTTAGTTGGATCGAACTGAATTACTGAATCGCCCGGTTGAACAATGTCACCATGATCGAGCAAACCAATAATTTTCATTTGATACCAATATTGACCAAAACGTGGCATTACAAATGCTTTCACATTTATAGCTGCCAATTCACCCGTTTCGGTAATGGTTTGTACAAATTTTCCTTTTTGAATTTGATACGATTCTATTTCGTTTTTACTGCATGAAGAAATAATGAGCAGAGAAACAAAAAGCAAAACCGATAAGATTTTTTTATTTGAATTCATTTTGCTAATTATTAGAGTTTGCAGTTTGTTCTTCATCTTCGATAAACGGATTGATCAATGCTACATTATTTTTTACATCCAACCCCGTTTTTATAATAATAAAATCGGTATTAGATTGTCCCAATTCAACTTCTTGTTTTATGAAACCAGTTTTTGTTTGAAGGTATACGAAATCGTTATCGGGAGTAGAATGAACTGCCTCTATAGGAAGGTACATAACATCGTCGATTTGATCTACAATAATTCGACAACTAACTGTTAAACCAGGCAGTAAATTTTCACTTGTCGTTTTTATTAATATATCAACTGGGAATACTTTTATTTTCGAATCACGATCCTTATTCACCGCTAAATTAGCAACTGCTATTACTTCGGCATCGTAAATGCTATCGGAAAATGCATCGGGTTTAATTTCAACGCGTAAACCTTTCATTATTTTTGAAATATCTACTTCGTTTATTTGAACCTCTGCTTTTAATTCACTTAAGTCGGGTAATTCAATTAGAGGATAACCACTCCAAGTTTGGTCTCCTATTTGAAATTTATTCCCACTGCTCCAATTTTTATTGATAATTGCAATACCAGGCGTAGGTGAAACCAAATACAACTTTTGCAAGGTTTCGTTAGCATCGGAAAGCTGATTTTTTGTTTGAGTAATTTCCAATTGCTTTTGTTTCAATTCTTCAAACTGAATTTTCTTTTTATTATCTATTTGTTCAACGGCTCTTTCTAATGCAATATTTGCTTTTTCCAGGTTCAATTGAATTTCTTTTCTCTTGATTTCCGCTTCGTAGTTGGCCGATTCAAATTGAATTCGTGAAATTTGTTGCGATAGTCTGGTCACTTCTAAATCGGCTTTAAGTTCTTCCATCGACGACTCTTGCTCGGCCGTGAGTTTTTCCAGTTCTGCCTTTTTCATTTCAACACTTGCCTCTGAATCAACAATTACTTTTTTCACTTCCGAAGGATCAAAAACAACAACCGTGTCGCCAGCAAGCACTTCACTGCCATCATCAACCATTTGGGTAATTTTGAGCATCCCATAGCGCCACGATATATTGGGCGATGAAATATTAGTGGAAGTAGTTGCTTTTATTTCTCCTTCTTCATGTATCTCGAGATAAAAAACTCCCTTACGGACTTCTGCAAGCGGAATTTCAGATTCGTTATTATTTCCACAACTCCAAAAGAGAAGAAAAATGAGAAAATATGCTAAGTTTTTCATGTTTACTACATTTATTGATTCGAGGATATGATGATGATGTATTAATTCATTATTTTTTCGGTTGGCATTCCTTCCATTGGAATAGGCATGGATTGTTCAACATTAGGCTCTACTTTTACAATTTTTAGCGAATCGGGTAAAAGAACAATACGCTTCATTTTTGTTTTTGTAGGTTTTTGAAACGAAATGATTTCATTCCCATTAAGACCTGCAATTATAACAGCCTGTTTAAGTGAAGATTCGCCCAATAAAATTTCGCGTTTTTCGAATTTTTTCCTTTTTTTCACATAAACTACTTTAATTGAATCTTCGTCGAATATAGCCAATTGAGGGATAACAATAGTATCGAAAACTTCGGTTAGAATTACTTTACAATTTGCAGATAAACCTAACTCTGGTATTACCTTAAAACTATCTACTGTTGCAGTTATTTCGAATTGTTTAACTTTTGAATTTCTTTTAATTGGTTTACCCATTGGTGCTTTTTTTTGGATACTGCCCCACGCTAGATTCCCTGGCATTGCATTAAAAGTATATTCCACTTTATTTCCTTCTGAAATTCGTTTGTAATTTGATTCTGAAGCTTGAATTATTACTTTCATTTCGGTTTTATCGGGAATTTTAACTAAAGGCATTCCTCCCCATACTTCGTCCCCTTCTTGTACCTTTTCTCCAGACCTCCATGATTTAGCCCGAATTGCCATTCCATTTTGAGGTGCAAGCATGACCATTTCGTTGAGTATACTTTTGATATGATCTACCTGATTTTCATCTTGTTCAATTTGAAGTTTCAATTTTTTGAGCTCCGATTCATTAATCTGCTCTAAAAAATGAAGTTTCTTTTGAAATTTTTCTTTTTGAATAACAGCAATTTGTAACTCAAGTTCTTTGATTTTTTGCTGTTGTATTGATAAGTACTTTATTTGAGCCGTATCGAGATTGGTAATTGACGTTTGTGCTTCGTTACTTTGTACTTGCGCTTCGAGTAAAGCATACTGCATTTCCAAATCTGCTTTACTTTTTGCCAATTGTGCCTTCGATTGTTCAACTTTTACAACTAAGTTTTCGAGGTAGTTCTCTGATTCTCTGTTTTCAAGAATACATACCGTATCGCCTTCCTCAACAAGCACTCCTTCTTCTATCAAAAAAACGATGGTGCCTTCCAATCTTCTTGGACATGCAAGGGTTGACGAGTTCACTGCTTCAACAGTTCCGTCAACTAATACATCATCGGTATAGGTAGCAGATTGAATCTGAAACAAAACTGAATTTGAAGTATCAGTATTCCGACACGAATAAAAAACAAAAACGAATAGAATGCTAAAAATAAAGCGAATTGGGGATTTCATATTTTATCAAGTTCTTTCGGTGCGTTTACTTAACAATAAACATGCCATTTCTAGAATTATTATGTTGTACTAGAAATATTTTTATTAAGGCACTGGAATAAAGGAACAATTAATAGAAGAGATAACATGTTAACGAAAAGTTAAACAGAATTTTTAATATGCACATCACGCTGTGGAAAAGGAATTTCAACATTATTCTCTCTGAATTTTGCATCAATTAAAAACCGCAATTCACTTTTTGTATTCTCTACATGAAACGATTTTGTTGTCCAGAAATACAACTTAAAAT
>JAQIBQ010000488.1 GCA_027859005.1 Prolixibacteraceae bacterium
GGATTTTTTTATGCGTTATTCCGGAGACGCTTACGAAAAAAATGGATGTGAGTCTTCATTAAAAACTATGACTAATCAGTTTTAAGACACAATAAATGGGTCTAAAAAACCTTAGAGTAAGTATTTTCAGAACTATAGAGCATAAAAAAAACCGACCCTAAGGTCGGTTCTTTATGTGTTATTTTTTATTTATTTACCATCCAGGGTTTTGTACTAACTCTTCATTCGATAATGCAATTTCGCTTTCTGGAATTGGTAAGAAACCATTGGTTTCTGAACGGTATGTCGAAGTATAGGTATCTTCAAACCCTGCATTTAATACAGGAATATTTTTAACATTGCCATAAACTTCAACTTCATCGTGCCAGCGTAAAAGGTCAAAATGACGAATACCTTCAAGCGCCAATTCGTGGCGGCGTTCAACTTTAATTGCGTCAAGAGATACGGTTTTTGGAGAAAGCCCTGCCCGGGTTCTTACACGGTCGAAATAATCCTGAGCATTAGAGCTACCCAACTCGGCACCCATTAAAAGAATGTCGGAAAAACGTAAAACTATTTCATCCATCATATTCCATAATTGATAGTTACTTTGTGTTCCTACTCCAAGTATGTAATCGAACATTCCGGTTCCTTCAACTTTTACAGAGGTGTATTTTTTCTGCCACAAACCAGTTTCATGCACAGTATTATCGGCATTCCAATAGGCTGAGTCATTGCCAACAGGAAATTTGCTATACCAATTGTAAATATCACCTTCTATAGAGTCCATAACATTAATAATAGAACCTTCTTTTCTTACATCACCTTCTTCATAACTATCATAAAGTTGTGAGTTAACAGTTCCTCCGCCCCAGCCTTGGCCAAAATCTTGTAAGTTTTTACCTCCGGTTCGAACACTCATGAACAAAGCCAATTGGTTAGAATAAGACATTTTATTTGGTGCATTCCATCCTCCATAGGGAGAATAATTAATTGAAAATACTGATTCAACATTACGGTCGTCACCAACCCATTCAAGGTTATTGTCCATTGCATATTTATACGTTTGATTTGCGTAGGAATAGGACCACAAATTTCTGAAATCGCTTACCAAATCGTGTCCACTGTTAGCTACACAATCATCAACCATACTGATAACTTCGTTTTTCGATAGCGTACTTCCATCAGCTAATAATGCCTCTGATTTTTCGTATTTACCAGTATAGAATAGAAATGCGCGTGCAGTCATACCTTGGGCAGCCCATTTGGTCGCATGTCCTAAACGTTCATCAGAAATATTTTTGAATTTAGTCGTATTCATTAACTCACTGGCTGTTTTGAAATCATATAAAATCTGCCCAAACAGTTCATTGTGCTCTGCTTTCGGTAAATCTAAGGGTTCAGGAGTAATAACCAAGGGAACATTTCCAAACAATTGAGCCAATCTTAAATAGAAATACCCTCTAAGAAAATAGGCTTCTCCCAATGCTTGATTTTTGGCTTCTTCATCCTTATATTCGGCATTGTCGAAACGTTTGATAATCATATTTACTCTTAGAATTCCTTGGTAAGTCGACTCCCATATAGAAGAATAATAATTAGAAGTTGAATTGGTGAAAGCATCAGTATCGTGGAATCCATTATCATTGGTTCCTCCACCGCCAAAGCAATCGTCCGACATCAAGTTTGCCAATAGAATAGGGTTGTTATTTCCTTCATTAGCAGGTGTGCAGGCATAAGCCGCAGTTAAAGCTGCGTCTATTTGTTCTGGGGTGCTGTAATAGTTCGCATCCGAGATTTCATAAAGATTGTCCTTTACCAGAAAATCTTCATCACACGAAGTAAATGCAGCAACCAGAATTAAAATAAGTATGTAGTGTATATTTTTCATTTTTTTAAATTTTGAATTCATTCCAGTTTAACATTAAAATGTAAGGCTCACACCAAGTAGATAAGTTCTTGCTGAAGGATATAAACCAATATCAACACCAGAAGCCCAGCTGTCGGGGCCATAACCAACCTCAGGATCCATTCCTGAATACTTGGTAAAAGTATAAAGGTTTTTAGCCGAAACATAAACACGAGCTTCACCTAAAGGAATTTTAGGAAATATATTCTTAAAATCATAACCTATAGTTAAGTTGCTTATTCTTAAGAAGTCGGCATCGTGAATATAAAGATCTGAAACCTCTTGCGTGTTGCGGTGTGGTTTTGCCGATAGAATTGGCCAAATGTTAGAAGTTCCTTCTCCGTGCCAGCGTTTTTCAAGAATGTCTGTGGTGTAGTTCGAAGTTGGACCTGTTGCTTGGTGATACGCCATAGCAACTTGTTGTCCGAACTGCCCGTTAGACGTTAATTGTAAATAAGCTCCTTTGTAATCAAAGCTGAATTGAAAGCCTAAGATATGGTCTGGGTTTGGATCACCCAACATTACCTTATCTAATTCATCTATTACTCCATCTTCATTTTGATCAACAAAACGTACGTCACCAGGTCTGGTATCATTGAAATATGGTTCACCTTCTGGACCCACATATGCCGTAGCTTCAGCTTCGTTTTGAATAATTCCATCGGTTTTAAGTCCGTAGAAATAACCAATAGGATAACCTACTTCTGCACGGTAAAGTTCTTCCATTCCTTGACTTAGAACGTTTGAGGAATTTTCTCCATCAATAATTTTTTCTTCATTTTTGATGTCGATGATTTCATTTTTGTTGTGTGCATACGATACTGAAACGCTATAATTAAGGTCTCCAATATTGTCTTGCCATCTGGCTACAAGTTCAATCCCTTTGTTTACGATTGATCCTCCGTTGATGTAAGCAGGATCTGTTCCATAGGAAAGAAGTGCAGGAGCAACTACCAACCAGTCTTTAGTTGTTTTATTATACCAATCGAAGTTTAACTGAAGTTTACTATCGAAGAAGTGAACATCAAAACCAAGGTCAAGCTGTTCTGATGTTTCCCATTTTACATCAAGGTTTGGAATAATGGCAGGATATGCTCCTGAATTATAGGATGTTTTATCTGTACCAAAGAAATACCTTGCATTATCGAATGATAGGGTAGAGAGAAATTGGAAAGGACGGATATCTTGGTTTCCATTTTGTCCCCAGCTACCTCTAACTTTTAAAAAGTTAACAAGTGGAACATTTTCCATGAATGTTTCGTTAGTTGCAACCCAACCTGCAGATAATGAAGGAAAATAACCCCATTTGTTTCTGTCGGTAAAATTTGAAGAAGCATCGGCACGCATTACAGCTGTAAACAGGTAAGTTTCTTTATAGTTGTATGATAAACGTCCGAAGAACGATAACATACCCCAACCATAGTCATCACGTCCTGTTATAGAAGTATTGGTAGTTAAATCTTTTGTATTGCTGATATAGGCATGTTCCCAGTCGCCAAAAATATTACCCTCGTTTGAGGTGCTCATGTTTAGACTCTGTGAATTTTTTATAGATTCAGTACCCAATAATCCAGTAAAACTATGATCACCTGTAGCATAGTTATAAGATAAAGTATTGGTGAAGGTCCAGGTATATCCTTGGTGCATCGATTGAGATACGTTATCGACAGTAGATAATGCAGTACTACTTAAATCGAATGGGACTGTGTAGCTTCTTGAATTTCCAAACCAAGCATTTATACCAAAAGATGAACGGTATTTCAAATTACGAATGGGTTGCAATTCAGCATAAAATTTACCCATTATTTTATTGTTCGTATTGGTACTGTTTTTGGTATTGTAGAGCATGTTGGCAATCGGGTTCGATTCCAATGAATTCCAAGATACTGCATAATGATAAGGATAAGCTTTGTCGTCTTCACTAATAGCATCCATTGGGAGTAAAGGGGTTGTTACCAGTGCATTGTGGAAATCGTTCCAGTAGATACTACCCGTACGAACGGTAGGATTACTGTTATTGGTGTAGTTCAAGGTTTCACCAATTTTCAGAATGTCAAAATTACCATTATTGAATATAACGTGATCAGAGTTTAAACGAAGGTTAATTCGTTTATACGTATTATTAGTTCCTTTTCCAATGATCCCTGATTCTTTAAGGTGGCTGAAACCTAATGAATAAGTTGACATTTCGCTACCGCCTGTTACATTAACAGAATGACTTTGAACACCAGCATCTTCATCGATAATTTCACCAATCCAATCGGTTCCATTCCATGTACCATCCAATACTTCTTGATAGTAAGGGAATTTTGATTCCCATCTAGTTTCACGAGGATCTATGCCTCTAGCAATAAAATCGTTATCACTAGCTTCATTCATTACATCGATATACTGAGAGGCATTCAGCATATTTGGTAAATTTACAGCACTATGCCAACCATTATAGAAATCATAGCTTACAGTAGGGCGTTTGCCTTTTTTACCAGTTTTAGTGGTAACCAAAATAACACCATTTGCTGCACGAGAGCCATAAATTGCAGCCGAAGCAGCATCTTTCAATACATCAATGCTTTCAATGTCTGAGGCTGCCAAATGAGTTATGTTATCGGTAGAAATACCATCAACAATATACAGAGGGCCTGCATTGTCTATGGTTCCAACACCACGAATGTATACGCGTGCGTCTGTTCCCGGTTGACCGTTGCTTTGAGTTATGTTTACCCCCGCACTTATACCTTTTAAAGCTTCAACAGGATTTGAGGTGTTTAATTTTTGAATGTCATCACCATTGAAGTTTACAGATGAACCTGTTGTTAATTTTTTCTTTTGAACTCCATAACCAATAGCGATTACTTCGTTCAGTTGTAGTACATCTTCTTGAAGAACTACATCAATTCTTGATTGATTGCCAATTGCAATTGTTTGATCAAGATAACCAACAAATGAGTAAACTAACTCAGTTGCATCTGCATTAATTGAAAGGGAATAGAGCCCATCAAAATTTGTAACTGTACCAATAGTTGTTCCTTTTACAAGTACATTAACACCAGGAAGCGTTTCTCCAGTTTGATCTGTTATTGTTCCTGTAATTTGTTTCCCTTGTCCAAATACAGTGACTTGGAAAAAAAGGACAAAAACCAATAGAAGTTGACTATAACTTCTACGATTCGAAATAGAGTTTCGATTTTTAATCATAGATTTCAGGTTAAACATTAGAAGTTGAATTAATTGTAATTCTGATTGTAGTTAGCACTACAAATATATCAGATTATTTCTTGAAAATCTAATTGAGTATAGTACTAAAATGACTTTTTATAAGGTGCAAAATGTTTATAAATGAAAAAGAGGCTGCACATGTACAGCCTCTTTCCATTTATAGAAGTATGATAAATTAATTGTATCCTGGATATTGAACAAGATTCCCATTTGAGTTAATGATTTCAACCATTGGTAAAGGGAAGAATTCATTTACACCTTGTGTGAAATCGTTTGTAAAAGGAGGTGTTTGAGGTACACCACCTAAATAGGTTTGTAAGGGTTGACCAACCATTAGATCCGTTTTATTCCAACGAACTAAGTCGAAGAAACGATGTCCTTCCATGGATAATTCAAATAAACGTTCAGTAACCACATCTTCAAAAGTAGCACTTGATAAATCAGCAGGTACACCAGAAGCAGCTCCATTACGAGCACGCTTTCTTACCATATTGATATAATTCAAAGCTTTTGCGTTATCACCAGTTTTGATTGCGGCTTCAGCAGCCATTAAAATTACATCGGCATAACGTATGTGAGGGAAATTGTTTGGTCCATTACCATCTGCTCCTTTGTTTGACCAGTATTGTTCAGGAGATGCTTCGAATTTACGTGTCATAATATTTGAAGGAGAATCAATGCAATCCATAGTATCCCATCCAGTACTGATGTATATAGGATCACCACTTTCGCCAATCGATACCATTTTACGGGGATCTTCAGGATCATAAGCATTCAATAACATAGGAGAAGGACAGTTGAATCCCCAACCATGAGAACCTGATCCTGTGTTTCTTACAGCTGTGTAAACCGTTAGATATGTACCTCGTGATAACATGTAAGCAAAACCATCATTCAAACTTTGTGCTTCAAATACTGATTCTTTCGAGTTTTCACCATCAACAGTAAAGATGTAACGATAACCTGGTGTCTCGGTATACATAGGAGAATCATCTTGGTTCCAATAAGTATCAAACGTTTCACCATTAATTCCAACTAATTCATATTCATTAGAACTAATTACGTTTTCTAAATACTGTGCAGCTTTAGTATATTGGTTGGTACAACCTTCGAAGCGAGCATCACCGGCATAATTTTCGGCATACGATGATTCGTATAAATAGGCTTTTCCTAAAAGAGCTTCAGCAGCTCCTTTTGTTGCACGTCCCATTTCTGAGGCTGGGTATTCACTTCTTTTTGGTAACAATGAAACAGCTAGCTCTAAATGTTCTTGTACAAAATGCAAGCATTCGGCAACCGTATTTCTTGTAATTCCATATTCAGCTGAACCTAATGCATGGTCAACAATTGGAATACCTCCGTATACTTTTATTAATTTGAAATGCTCAAATGCAAGTAGGAATTCCATTTCACCTTCGTATTGATTTAAAAGGGCAAGTGAATCGGTACTCGTATCAGGATTGTTTTCCTTGTATAAACGAATACCTCCTAAAGTTGAGTTTGCTCGTAAGATTGTTTTGTAATGATAGGCATAGAAATTTTCAGAAACAGATTTTGGCTCAGATACTTCTGGTTTACCTTTGTCCCAGTTTTGGAAATCGATAATATCACCACCACCTCGTTCGCCACCGGCTTCAGCTTCGTCAGAAGCAATACTACCAAAAGCAAGGTACATCATGTCAAGATTATGAAGTGATGCAGGACAAACATTAACACCTGCATAGGTTCCGGTAACACCTAAGGTGATGCCGTCAATTGTTGAGTAAAATACATCATCTGTTTGTACTCCTTCGGGTTCGTATTCCAGAAAATCTGAAGTACACGCCATAAGAAGAAGTGAAAATAAGAATGATATAGTTACGTATCTTTTTATACTATTCATTGTTTTCATTTTTTTGATTAATTGTGAATTAAGCATTAGGAATTAAAAGATTAAATTAACTCCAAATGTGTACATTTTAGACTGTGGATAGGTTCCTCTATCAAAACCTCTTTCAAGAATTGTTGTTTCACCAACTTCAGGGTCGAATCCTGAATAATTAGTTAATGTCAACAAGTTTTTAGCTCCAACATACAATCTTAAACGTTGTATTTTCATTTTTTGAGTTTTAGCTAAAGGTATAGTATAACCCAATTGAATGTTTTTTAAACGAATGTATGAACCATCTTCAACATAGAAATCTGATGCTTGTAAATCGCCATCCATACGTAAGATACCACTGTCAGTATTTCTTGCTTCAGTCACAAGCTCTGGAGCAACAGTTTTATCTCTGCTATTATAAGTTGCTGGAATGTAGCTGTTGATTAAGTCGTTTGAAAGGTTTAAGCTACCATTGTTAACCGTATATAAATTAACCTTCATCAAATTGAAGATGTCATTACCATAGCTACCTTGGAAGAATAGATTTAAGTCAAAGTTTTGGTATTCAAAATCTGCTCCGAAACCAAAAATGAAGTCAGGGTTAGGATCACCAATTTGAACCATATCTGCTACTGTAATATTTCCATCTCCATCGGTGTCAATGTATTTTAGATTACCAACAGCAGCTGAAGTGTTTGTTACATTGTAACTTACATCTTGTCCTAGATAAGTGCCTTCAACTACGTTTGTTCCATTCTCGTCAGGAGCAATACTAATCCAACGATCTCCTTTACCTTGATACCAAACAAAGTCATCTTCTTGATAAACACCATCGGTTTTATAACCATAGAAAGCAGAAACAGGCATTCCATTCATTGTTCTTGTAACATTTGTAATTCCACGACCACTACCAGCATATAGTGGATCGCCAATGTCGTCGATAGTAGTTACAGCACGTGTGATGTTTGCATTTAAATTGTATTTCAATTTTCCAACTTGGTCTTTGTACGTTACAGTAACCTCAAAACCACGGTTGTTTAGGGTACCATAGTTTACAAGAGGACGAGTATCCAATGCAGCATCACCTAATTCTCTAAAAGCATCGGTTATATAATAACCAACGGTTAATGGAACTGATTTTCTCAATAACATGTCAATGTTTTTTCTAGAGAATAAATCAACGGTAACACCTAAACGGTTATTTAAGAAACGCAAATCGGTACCAATATTTTGTGTTAGAACTGTTTCCCATTTTAGGTCGGGGTTAGCAGCAGTTAACAATGCAGCACCTTCTTGTGTTACACCACCAAATGCATATCCGGTCATGTCAACAGGTCCCATTGAGTTTAAGTATAGGAAAGGTTGAATGTCGCTGTTACCTGTAGCGCCGTATCCAAATCTGATTTTACCAAAGTCAATGATGTTTAGGTTTTTAATGAAGTCAAATTCACTGAATTTCAATCCGGCAGATGCAGAAGGGAAATTACCAACACGGTTGTTTGGACCTAGTTTGGATGAATGGTCACGACGGATGTTCGCTTGAAATAATAATAATCCATCGTAATCATACGTTACGCGTCCGAAGTATGCATAACCCGATGTTGGAGTTGGCTTTTCGCCCAAAACTCTGAAACTATCCGTTTTTTCGTAATTCATCCATTCATCGGTTTCGATATCCACATTATTTGCTTGCGTATTTTTGAACTCATATTTCGAAGCACCAGCTTCTTGTCCAACAGTTACAGTGAAGTTGTTTTTCTCCATTATACTAAAACTATAGTTAATAAAGTTTTGCAACTGCCAACTTGAATTGGATGTTGTATTTCGTGTATAAGTACTTACAGAGTTACTTTGTGATGGGCTCGAATTATCTTCGTCACCAATTACATAAACTGGTAAAAAGCTTTTGTATAAAGAATTACCCATGCTTATACCAATTCTACTTTCAAAGGTTAAACCCTTGATAATTTCGATACGTGCAAAAGCATTCCCAAAAAGAGAATTTGATGTGCCTTGATTGTTGCTGTACTCAATTTGAGACATTGGGTTCTGAATGTTGGATGATTTGCCTGCATGTTTGTAGGCATAATTTTCTGATCCATCAGTAGCAAATACTGGTACAAATGGTAGCATCTGTATGGATGTACTCAATGGAGAACTGTATTCGTTGCGTTCGCTTGTTCCACTTCTTACATTATTGGTAACACTAAAATTTTCACCAATTGTAACTTTGTCGAACAATTTGAATTCAGAGTTTAAACGTACGCTAAAACGGTCGTTTGACGTTTTCTTAACGGTACCTTCTTGTGCATTGTAATTTGTACCAAAAAAGAATTTAGCATTTTCTTTACCGCCACTTACTGATAGGTTGTAGTTTTGAACCAATGCTAATCTGAATATTTCATCGGCCCAATTTGTTGATGAAAGAACTTCGTCGTTTTCAGGATTTAAGTATTGACCCGATTCGTTTTGTGGAAAATAGTCTTCTAGTTCTTTACTTTGATTGTATTGGTTAAGCATTGCTGCGTATTGTTGAGCATCGGCAATGTTTAAAATCTTTATCCAAGGTTCTTGTAAACCAGCATAAATATCAAGTTTAGTTTGAAGTTTACCTACTTTACCTTTTTTAGTTGTAACCAAAATTACACCATTTCCACCAGCAGAACCATAAATTCCTTGCGAAGCAGCATCTTTAAGTACTTCGATAGATTCGATATCGGCAGGGTTAATGTTGGCTAATGATCCGCCAGAGATACCATCAACAACAATTAGTGGACTACCACCGTTGATTGTTGCTAAACCTCGAACTCGGATAGCGGGAGCAGAGCCTGGTTGTCCTGAGTTTTGAAGTACCACAACACCCGCAGCTTTCCCTTGTAATGCCTCGTCTATTCTGGACGAAGGAAGTTTTTCTAGACTTTCGGCACTTACTGAAGCTACTGAACCAGTAAGGTCACTTTTCTTTTGTGTTCCATATCCAACAACAATTACTTCGTCCATTTCAAGGATATCTTCTTCAAGAGTAATGCTGATTTCTGATTTATTACCAATAGCAACAGTTTGATCAAGGTAACCAACAAAAGAGTACAATAATTCTTTGGTAGCTGCATCTACTGTTATAGAGTAGTTACCATCAATATTAGTTACGGTACCAATTGTTGTACCTTTTACTAATACATTAACACCGGGTAAAGTTTCCCCTGATTCATCAAATACAGTTCCTGTCACTTGTTTTTCTTGTGCAAAAACTGAAAATTGAAAAACGAGAAGAAAAACCAGTAAGAGCATTGTTTTAAATGAACTCTTCTGATTAACTAAAGAATTTCGATTTTTCATCATAGATTTTAGGTTGATAATTAGAAAAATTAGATTTTACATTTTATAAATAAACCTTGTAGGAATTGTTAGCAATTGCAAATATATTATAATCTGAAGAACATTTAATATACATTTATTTCTATTTTGCGTATAAATTACATTTAGATTGATTTTACAATGCAATCAAGTAGATTACTAGGATAGTATAACCCTTATTTAATACCGATTTTGGTGATTTTTGGACCCGAGATTTGTTGGGTTAATTTGAAGCGTATTTTTTTATTTTTCTGTATAAAATTTCTGGGTCAATTGGTTTTGATATGTAATCGTCGCAACCATTTTCAATAGCAGTATCTCTATCGTCGGCCATAGCGAAAGCTGTTTGAGCTATAATTGGAATAGAGGGATTTATCTTTTTAATTTTTTTTGTGGCTTCAAAACCATCCATAATTGGCATTTTTATATCCATAAAAACCATGACTATAGATTTGTTTTTTGTAAACAGTTCTACTGCTTCTGCGCCATTTTTTGCTCTAAGTATTTTATAATTATAATCTATTAATAATTCGTTCAAATAGAAGAAATTACTTTCGTCATCTTCGGCAATTAATATGGTTTGTTCGTTTTCAACTATCGTATTTGTTGGTTTTTTGATGGTAGGTTCTGATGTGATTGACTCTGGATTGGTTGCACTAAAAGGTATCGTAACGTAAAATGTAGAGCCAACTCCTAGTTCTGATTTTAACCAAATTTTACCATTTAATAATTCAACCATTTTTTTTGAAATGGACAATCCCAATCCAGCACCTCCGAAAACTCTTGATGCTTCCATTTCAACTTGCCTGAAACGTTCAAATATTTTTTCCTGTTGTTCCGATGGTATTCCAATGCCAGAATCTTCAATGTAGAATAAAATCTTCTTATCGATTATATTGTATCCAAATTTGATAGCACCTTTTTTTG
>JAQIBQ010000594.1 GCA_027859005.1 Prolixibacteraceae bacterium
ATTATTTCAATCTTGCACAATATTACAATGTAATGAAATAATCAAAAAAGATATATGTTAGCATTAAACAGAATTCTCTTCAAATGGTTGTTCTCACTTACTGAGAACATTCAACTTTCGGCAAATTTATCAACCTCAATAGTCGGGTTATCAATTTTTATAATTGCCCTACTCTTACTTTTTATTCTTCGTAAGATATTTGTGAGATTTGCACATCGATTTGCCAAGAGTACCAAAACTGAATGGGACGATATTCTTATCAAGTATAAATTCTTTTACAGTTTAGCACATTTCGCACCTGCCTTATATATCTATTTTAATGCAAGTTTTGCGAACCTTCAAGTTCCTGGAACAGAAGAATTATTCTTTTCAAACCTTCAAGTTATATTCCTTAGAATAAGCGAAGTTTACTTTTTAGGTGCATCAATTTTTCTTTTAAATGCCTTCCTAAGTTCAGTGAACGAAATCTACAACAAGACCTTCTCATTTGCTAAAGAAAGGCCAATAGCTGGCTTCATTCAACTAATTAAGATATTTATATACTTTGTTGGAGTACTTATATTGATATCGTTACTTTTTGACAAAGAGCTTTCGAAATTATTTACTGGACTTGGTGCCATGGCTGCCATTCTAATATTAGTATTTAAAGATACAATACTAGGTTTTGTTGCCAGTATTCAAATTAGCATGAACGACATGGTTAAAATTGGCGATTGGATTAATATGCCATCTCGAGGCGCCGATGGAGATGTAATAGAAATTAATTTAACTACGGTTAAAGTACAAAATTGGGATAAAACAATTACTATGCTTCCAACCTACTCGCTTATTTCTGAGTCGTTTGTAAACTGGAAAGGCATGGAACAATCAGGTGGCCGAAGAATTATGCGATCGATTAATATTAACATGAGTAGCGTTAAATTCTGTTCCAGCGAAATGCTCAAAAAGCTTGAAAAATTCGTTCTTATTAGAGAGTATATAAATGACAAAGAGAATGAAATTGCAGCATTCAATTCTACACTTAAAATTGATCCCAAAGATCATTACAACGGACGAAGACAAACGAATTTGGGTATTTTCAGAAAATACCTTGAAGCCTATTTAAAAAATCATCCTATGATAAATCAGGAAATGACTTTTCTGATTAGACACTTACAACCTTCTGAAAAAGGCTTGCCTATTGAGATTTATGTTTTCTGTAAGGATCAACGTTGGGCCAATTACGAAGCAATTCAGTCCGATATCTTTGATCATATTTTAGCTGTGATTCCTGAATTTGATTTAATGGTTTTTCAGAATCCTACAGGGTCTGATTTTAATAGATTCATCAATAACCAATAGAATATCAAAGAACTATTCGGCTTTGTTGAAAATCTAGTTTCGATGCTACCTATTTTTTTATAGATTTGCAGTTCAAAATTTTAGAACGAAGAGAGGGAAATGATGCATTTCAAATTAATTATTATTGGATTATTATTTACCTGCAATTTTACTTTTGCTCGTGAAACTGTTGTGAAAAAAATTACAAAGGATGTTATTACTGTAACACCTGGTAAAAATCAGCTTCACACCTTGGGCTGGCCAAACGATATAATAAATTCAATAGCAGTTAAAACAACAAAAGGTATTGTTCTTATCGATACACAAAACTCCCCAGCTAATGCACGTTTGATTAAAAAAAAGATTATTCAAACGCTCAACGACTCAACTTTTGTATACGTGGTTAATACGCATGGACACTCTTGTCATTCTGGAGGAAACTGCATATTTGAGCAAGACAATATTGTTGCACATACCAATAGTGCAACAGAAATTAAAGATTACGACGATTTGTTTTTAGGTCAAACCGTTGATTTTTTACGAAAAAAAATCTATCATAAAACAAATATTCTCGATACCATTACTGCAACAGGCGTTTTATCCGATTCGATTAACAAAGCAATCGATTTGTATAAATTTTACGAAAACGACTTGATTAATAACTACCAAGCTCGTTACCCTGATATAACTTTCGACGATACTTTGACATTAACTCCGGGTAATAAAACAATTAAGCTATCGTATATGGGCAAAGGACATGGCGATGCCGATATTGTGGTATATATAAAAGAAGATAAGGTGGTATGTACTGGAAATCTTTTCCATTTAGGTTCGTACAAAGAAGAAGCAATGCCTAGCTTTTACAAAAATAGAGAAAACGACGTAGAACATTGGATCGAAACCTTGGCTGCATTACTCGACGATAAAAATGAAATTGATTACGTGATTAGTACTCATGGAAAAAAACCTTTCGAAAGGAAGAACCTTCAATTTATTCTTGACTATTGCACAATTGTGAATGAGAAAATTAAAGCTGCAAAGAAGTCTGTTATTGCATTAGAAGTACTTCAAAACACTGAATTGTTTGAAGATTTTTTTAAGAATAACACCAATATTTTACGCCTTAATGATACGATAAAAGAAATGCATGCAAAGAACATTGCAATTGCATGGAAATACATCAACTAATTAACGCATAAAAACCCAATTATCAATAGTTGATCGCTTATTGTCAAAGTAATAACCTTCCGTGTTAAAAGCTTTCAAATCTTCAACTTTTTCAATTTTATTTTCAATTATAAACCTGACCATCATTCCTCTTGCTTTTTTAGCGTACACAACAATCATTTTTTTCTTTTCATTCAAATCTTGATAAAAGGTTGGTGTAATTACCTTATGTTTTAAGATTTTCTTATCGATAGATGAGAAATATTCATTCGAGGCTAAATTTATTAGTGCATTTTCACCAGGAGATTCAACAATAGCCTTATTTAACGTTTTTGCAACAATTGGTTTCCAAAATTCATACAAATTCTTTTTGCCTCCAAATCCATGTTTAGTTCCCATTTCAAGCCGGTATTCTTGAATTAGATCAAGTGGACGAATAACACAGTATAAGCCTGACAAAATACGAAAAACACATTGCGAATATTCAACATCGCTTACAGATAAACTTGGGGCATCTACCCCACGATAAACTTCGCCTGTAAATGAGAAAATAGCTTGAGAAGAATTTTCCAAATTATGATCTTTTTTCCAATTGTGGAAACGATCGTAGTTTTGCATTGCCAACTTATCACTAATTTTCATTAGGTCAGAAAGTTCATCGGGCTTCATTCTTTTCAAATCGGTGATTATTCCTTTCGATTTAGTTAAAAATTCAGGAACCGTAAATTCAGAACTTGCCCTTGGTATATGTGGCAACACTTTCATGTCTTTCGCTGGAGAAATAATTGCTAGCATAGAATATTGTACATTAATTTCAAATATAAATCATTAACAAACAAAAACCGAACAGGTTCTTTCCTATTCGGTTTTATATTCAAGTTACTTTAATATATTTTACTCTCTATTCTTTTTAAATAAATAAATGCCAAATCCAATAATTCCAATCAAAAAAGGAAACAAAGCACTAATTGGCACAGGACTACCACTTGGTGTTGTAGGTGGCAAAGGTTGAGCATTGGGAATTACTGCTAAGGTCAAGAAGAATAACTGCATGTCTTTAACATAACGGTGTCCTTATACCAGAAACGCTACAAACACATAAGATCTTAAAGAATCAGTAAAAAAAGAGAGATTAATAAAATTAAAAAAAGAGAAAATTTACCATATTAGGTCTCGTGTGAAATCAAAAAAAAGAGCTGCTAAATATTTGACAAATCTTACAGTTTTATAGGATTAAATATTTCAAGTCTTCCTTACCAACAGTACCACATTCTCCACATGGTGAGTATGTGGAAACATATCAACAGGTTGTACTTTTTCAACTTTGTACATAGCGTCTAGCAAATCTAAATCACGCGCTTGTGTTGCTGGATTACAGCTAACATAAACAATACGTAAGGGAGCAGCATTCAAAATGGTTTCGATAACTGGAGCATCCATACCTGCACGTGGTGGATCGGTAATAATTACATCGGGCTGGCCATGTTCAGCGATAAAATCACTATTCAATACCTTTTTCATATCGCCCGCAAAGAACAGTGTGTTGTCTATTTTATTGAGGACTGAGTTCTCTTTTGCGTCTTCAATTGCCTCAGGCACGTATTCAATACCAACAACCTTTTTAGCAGAACTGGCAACAAAATTAGCAATGGTACCGGTACCCGTATACAAATCGTAAACCACCTCTTCCCCACTTATTTGAGCAAAATCGCGAGCTACCTTGTACAATTCATAGGCTTGCTCTGAATTGGTTTGATAAAAAGATTTTGGACCAATTTTGAATTTAATTCCCTCCATATCTTCAAAAATGTGATCGTTGCCTTTAAATACCAAAATCTCTTGATCAATAATAGTATCGTTCCCCTTTTGATTAATCACATACATTAGTGAAGTAATTTCCGGAAATGTATCGGCAAGCATCTGCATCAAGGCATCAATCTCTTCTTTGTCGTTTCTAAAGAAAGAAACAATAACCATTAGCTCTCCGGTTGTTGAAGTGCGAATGATTAAATTTCGCAACAAACCCTTTTGCACTTTAATGTCAAAGTATTCCAGTTCATTCTCCAGAGCATGTTTGTGAACTGCATTTCGAATTGGATTTGACGGTTCACCTTGTAACCAACACTTGTTTATAGTCACAATTTTATCGTAAAGCCCGGGAATATGAAAACCCAGTGAATCATTATCAGTGATTTCAGCATCCGATTGAACTTCTTCATTGGTTAACCAACGACGATTCGAAAAAGTGAATTCTAATTTATTACGGTAAAAAGTTGTTTTTGCAGATCCTAAAATGGGTGAAATTTCAGGTAAATCAACTTTTCCTATGCGAGTAAGTTGATCCTTCACTTGCTTTTGTTTATAAAAGAGTTGTTTATCGTAAGGTAAACTTTGCCATTTACAGCCACCACAGACGCCAAAATGCTCACAAAATGCATCAACACGTTCCGAAGAATATTCATGAAACTTCACAATGCGGCCTTCGCGAAATTTCTTTCGCTTTTTGGTAACCTGCACATCAACAACATCACCAGGAATACCTTGCGGAACAAACAATACAACATCATCTATTTTAGCAATTGCTTTGCCTTCGGCAGCTATATCAATTATTGTTACGTTCTCATAAAGAGGCTTGTTATTTCTATTTCGTCTACCCATAATACTCTATTTGGAGCGCAAAAATAGTGATTCAAAGTTAATATCAACTAGCTTACTCAAACCATTCTAATTTTTCATCAACTCGCACAACAATTTTTTCATTATCGAGCAACCAACGAATAACGGTTTGAATATGCTCTTCATTTCCTTTCAATTTGAAAAACAATTCATGTCGCAATAAATGTTTTGCATCTAGTTCTCTTTTGATATCATCAGAGATTCTATCAAATTCAAGATTACTTATTCCTAAATCGTTTAAAGTACTACAAACATCACATTCGCCACAGCGTGTTGGGTTTTTCTCACCAAAGTACTTTAAAAGAAGTTGATTTCTACAAGTACCCGACGATGATGCATAATTCAAAACAGCTTCAACCTGTACCTCGTATAGTTTGCGTCTTATTGTATGGTTCTCTTTTGAAATAATAAGCTTCGATTCATCAATCCGCTCACGATTAAAAACAATAAAAGGCGTGGTTTTTTGAGGAATATAATGCACAATTTTCTGGGAATTGAGTGCGTTTAAAAATTTGAAAACCAAATCTTTTGACACTCCAGAACGTTTGGCTAATAATTGTTCGTTTATTGCTCTATATTCAGTAAACATTCCTGAATATGAACGTAATATTAGTTTGATAAAACTATCGAATTTTGAATTTGCCACCTGAAATCGATATAAATCATCGCGATTAACTCTAAAATAAATCATCGATGGTCGGTTTAGCTCATCAGTCAATTGTAAATAACCATCGCGTTCCAAAATTTTTAAAGCACTTAAAGTATGGATAAATGAAAATTGGTACTTCTTTGCGAAATCAACTAAATGAAAATCGTAAGTCATTCCTAAGCCAAAACCCACAGCAAGTTGCAAATAATTACACAATGCATTATAAATTCTTTTTATTTGTTCTTGAGGAGGAAATTTCTCAGCTATTCCTTTTTTTAATCGAACTTTATCGGTTTTATTATAAAGTAAAATAGCCATTGCCTTTTTTCCATCACGTCCGGCCCTTCCTGCTTCTTGAAAATAGGCTTCGATTGAATCGGGTAAATCAACATGAATAACAAAACGAACATTGGGTTTATCAATACCCATTCCAAATGCATTGGTTGCAACAATTATCTGACACTTCCCATTCAACCAATCATCCTGTCGTAAACTTCTACTCTCACCCGATAATCCGGCATGATAATAGGTTGCGCTAATTCCTTCATTTTGTAGAAGTTCGGCTATTTCTTTAGTTTTTCTTCTGCTACGCGTATAAATAATACCACATCCTTTTGTTAATTTCAAGGTACGTTTCAGGTAGCCATTTTTATCTTCTTCGTTTCTTACTTTGTAAATTAGATTTTCACGTTTGAAGCTTTTTCGGAGTACATTTTTTTGTGGGAATAATAGCTTTTCTTGGATATCATCAACAACTTTTGAAGTAGCTGTTGCAGTTAAAGCCATAACATTTACATCGGGGAACATTTGCCTGAATTCTGCAATCTTTAGGTACGAGGGCCTAAAGTCGTATCCCCATTGAGATATGCAATGAGCTTCGTCGACAGCAATTAAGTTGATGTCCATTTTATCTACTCTTTCCTTAAAGCGCTCAGTCGATAGACGTTCGGGTGATAAATAAAGAAATTTGTAATCGCCCCATGTAGCATTGTCCAAAGCAACTTTTATTTCTTGTCGGGTCATTCCTGAATAAATTGCCAAAGCTTTTATACCTCTTTGCTTGAGATTTTCAACTTGATCTTTCATTAATGCAATAAGAGGAGTAATAACCAAACACATTCCGGGTTTAGAAAGCGAGTATACTTGAAAAGTTATAGATTTACCACCACCAGTTGGCATCAATCCTAAAGTATCTTTCTTATTGGCAACTGATTGTATTATATCTTCCTGCAAGGAACGAAAATCGTTGTATCCCCAATACTTTTTTAATATGCTTGTATATTCACTCAATTTTCTCTTTTATTTTTTTAGGTTAAAATAAACTTAACATATTTTAGTAAAATCTAAAACAAATTCGTTTATTATTAGGCTCTGAAAAGCCTCATTTTAATTGATTTTTTTTAGCTTTGCACACAAATTTCAAAATAAAATATAACGACATGTCATTCATATCAGAAAAAGTAATTACCGAAGGTTTAACATTCGACGATGTATTGCTTGTTCCTGCCTACTCAGAGGTACTTCCACGTGATGTAGATTTCAGTTCTAATTTCACTCGAAATATACAAATTAAAACACCAGTTGTTTCAGCAGCCATGGATACTGTTACTGAATCGGGGTTGGCAATAGCCATTGCACGTGAAGGTGGTATTGGTGTTATTCATAAAAACATGAGTATCGAAGAACAGGTTAGACAAGTTATGACTGTAAAAAGAGCAGAAAATGGGATGATTTATAATCCCATTACTGTTAACAAAGAAAAAACAGTTGCCGATGTTCTTGGAATGATGAAGTTGTATAAAATTGGTGGTATACCTGTTGTTGATGAAGCTAATTATCTTGTTGGAATTGTTACCAATCGCGATTTACGTTTCGAAAAACGATTTGACAAACCAATTAGTGAGGTAATGACCAAAAATAATTTGGTTACCACTAATGACAAAACAGATTTAGAAAAAGCAGCGGAAATTCTTCAGGAATATAAAATTGAGAAATTGCCTGTAGTAGACAAACATAATAAGCTGATTGGATTAGTAACATACAAAGACATCACCAAAGCCAAAGACAAACCAAACGCATGTAAAGACCACAAAGGTCGTTTACGTGTTGCTGCTGGAGTTGGTATTAGTGGAGATAGTATGGAACGTATTGATGCACTAGTAATAGCAGATGTTGATGCTATTGTGATTGACACAGCCCATGGTCATTCAAAATATGTACTTGAAACACTTAAAAGAGCAAAAGCAAAATATCCTGAAAAAGACTTTGTTGTAGGTAATATTGCAACAGCCCAGGCTGCAACCGATTTAGTTTTGGCTGGTGCCGATGCTGTTAAAGTAGGAATTGGACCTGGTTCAATTTGTACAACAAGAGTTATTGCAGGTGTTGGTATGCCACAACTTTCAGCCATATATAATGTATCAAAAGCATTAAAAGATTCAAAGATTCCTGTTATTGCCGATGGTGGGTTGCGTTATTCTGGTGATGTTGTGAAAGCTTTAGCAGCTGGTGCTAGTTCAGTAATGGCTGGTAGTTTATTTGCTGGTGTTGAAGAATCTCCTGGAGAAACAATTCTTTTCCAAGGTAGAAAATTCAAAGCTTATCGTGGAATGGGTTCTGTTGAAGCCATGCAAGCGGGTTCAAAAGATAGGTATTTTCAAGATATTGAAGATGATATCAAAAAATTAGTTCCAGAAGGAATTGCAGCACGTGTACCTTACAAAGGAACTCTTGAAGAAGTATTGTACCAATTAATTGGTGGACTTAGAGCTGGAATGGGATATTGTGGTGCTCCAACAATTAAAGATTTACACCAAGCTAAATTCACTAGAATTACAGCATCTGGTGTTGCTGAAAATCATCCACATGATGTAGCAATTACGCGTGAAGCTCCTAACTATAGCAGCCGACAATAATCAATTTATAATAGCGTTTTTATAAAGGATTTTGGAATTACCTTAATCCTTTTTTTAATCAAATAATTGTTTAATCTTTTAGTTTAAATCGAATCATGATAAAATCTGTTTCACTCCTTTCATTACTCCTTTTATTTGTTTGCTCAAGTTTTGCTCAAAAAAACATCATTGTAACAATAGGCGATAAAAAAATAACAAAAGATGAATACGAGCAGGTATATCGCAAGAACAATACACAATTAAGTAATGAGAGTGATATCAAAACACCAGTTGAATACCTCGATTTATTTATTGATTACAAATTGAAAGTTATAGAAGCTGAACACCTGTGCTACGACACAATCACTGCATTTAAAGACGAATTAGCGGGTTACCGAAAAGAATTGGCTAAACCATATTTAACGGATATAACAGTGACCGACTCGATGGTAAGACAAGCCTATTATCGACGGATAAACGAAGTAAGAGCCAGTCACATAATAAAGAGGTTAGCCAAAGACGCTTCTCCAGCAGATACTGTTAAAGCATACAATAAACTTATCGAAGTTAGAAATCAGTTTATTAATGGCGAAAAATCATTTGAAGATTTAGCCATAGAATACTCAGACGACCCAAGCGTTAAACGCAACAATGGTGATTTAGGATTCTTCAAAGTATTTAACATGTTAACTGAATTCGAGAATGTTGCCTATACTACTCCTATTGGAGAAGTAAGCATGCCTTTCAGAACCGAACATGGTTATCATATTTTATACGTTACCGATACTTACAAGAATGAAGGTGAGATGAAAGTAGCACACATTATGAAAACCTTTAAAAATAGGAACAGTGTTAGTCCTCTTGAAGAAATCACCTTTAAAAAAGAACTCGACAGCTTATACACTCTTCTTGAAAACGGAGCAGATTTTGGAGAGTTAGCTCGGAATAATTCCGACGATAAAGCCACAGCAAAAAGAAACGGTGAAATACGTTGGATAACCAAAACATTCGCTTTAACTGAATTTGCTGAAAAAGCTTTTAATTTAAAAGAAAATGGCGATTATTCCATTCCCGTTAGATCTGATTTTGGATGGCACATTGTACAACGTTTAGATTATCGTCCAAATAAATCGTTTGAAGAAATGAAAGACGATTTTACACGAAGAGTTAAAAGAGATCCAGTTAGAAGTAAGCATAGTAAAAATGCATTTGTTACTAAAATGAAAAAGGAATACGGCTATATAGCCTACGAAGAAAACATTGAATCTTTCAAAAACTATTTTAAATCATTAGAAAATGATACCCTATCATTAAATATACCTAAGAATATTTTAGATCTAAATCTATATAAAATTGGTGATTCAATCTTTAACGGACATTCCTATTTAGCACTTCAAATTGAAAAGAAAAATAATCCAGATGTAAGTTTCTTAAAAAAACTTTTTATTGGTAATTTCTTCGATATGTATAAAGATGAAGTAGTAACATTATACGAGAACACTAAACTTGAAGAAAAATATCCTGAATTCAAGCAAGTTACAATAGAGTATCACGATGGCATGCTACTATTCTCAATTATGGAAGATAAAATTTGGAACAAGGCAATTCAAGATACTATCGGTCTTAAAAATTATTACGAAGCAAACAAAGACCAATACTTCTGGGATAAGTATTTTGAAGGAGCAATAGTCCGATGCTACAAAGAAGAAGCTTACGATGCAGCCAAAAAACTGATTGAATCTGGAGTGGAAAATTTCAAAGAACTTGAAAAACTTGTAGAAGAACAAACTGAATTAAAGATTAGAACAAAAGAAGGAAAATGGGAAATAGGAAACAACGATCGTATTGATTACTATGTTTTTGGTGCTGAGAAACCAGAAGGATACAACCCCGATTTTGAATTTGTTCAAGGAACGGTATATGAATCAGGTATTCCTAAAACATTTGAAGAAGCAAAAGGACACTATATTTCAGATTATCAAAAAGTATTAGAAACAGAATGGATTAAAAGTCTACGTGAAAAATACGAAATAAAAGTAAATAAGAAATTGCTTAAAAAAGTTAAAGGAATTTAGATGATAGTAAAGGGTAAAATATTTCTTCTGTTTACAGGACTACTAGTAATACTCGTTTACAGTTGTGATAAACCCTTAAACAACGATAAGGGACGTATTATTGCTGAAACAAAAGACAAAGTATTACTTGAATCTGAATTACAAAAAGTATATCCCTATGAATCAATAGACCCTAAAGACTCAATTCAATTTGTTTCGAATTACATTGTAAAATGGATCAAACAACAATTACTTGTTTCTGAAGCAGAAAAAAACCTAAGTGCAGAAGATTTAGACCTGCATCTAGAATTAGAAAAATACAGACAAGAATTATTGATTCATAAATTCAGGCAACTTAAATCAGAACAAATACTAAATAAAAACATATCAGCTAATCAAATTGAAAACTATTACAACAACAACCTTCATCTTTTTTTATTAAATAACTCAGTAGTTCAAGTGAAATATATAATATTTCCAAATGAAGTTAATTAATCGAACAAGTTTAAACGCAAAGTCTCCAGTAATAAAGAAATAGAAGTTTCCAAAGCTGAACTTTTTATA